>CAZXWU010000005.1:0-22710 GCA_964644495.1 uncultured Tissierella sp. | reverse complement strand
ACAGGAATGTCAGGAGCAGGAAAATCACAAGCAATGAAGGTGATGGAGGACATGGGCTATTATTGTATGGATAATCTTCCTCCACAACTATTACCAAAGTTTGCCGAATTGTGCTATGAATCGAAGAATACAATGGAAAAGGTAGCAGTGGTTGTAGACATTCGGGGAGGGGAATTTTTTAATAGTCTTTTTAAGTCATTAGATGACTTAGTAGATAGAGGGATAGGATACAAGATACTATTTTTAGATGCTTCAGACAATGTTCTAATAAAAAGATATAAGGAACTAAGAAGACCTCATCCATTGACTCCAGAAGGATCTATAATAGATGGAATTAATGAAGAAAGACAGGTATTGAAGGAATTAAAGGATAGGGCATACTATATAATTGATACATCACATTTGACAATAGCTATGTTAAAAGAAGAACTTTATAAGATTTTTTTGGAAGGTGGAGAAAAGAGAAAACTGACGATCTCCATTACATCATTTGGTTTTAAAAATGGGATGCTTATGGATGGGGATTTGATATTTGATGTTAGATTCTTGCCTAATCCATATTATATCCCTGAACTGAAGGAGATTTCAGGTGTCAATGAAGATGTTAAAAACTATGTATTTAAATGGCCACAGACTAATATATTTATATCAAAGGTATTGGATATGTTGGAATTCTTAATACCATATTATATTGATGAAGGTAAAACTCAATTGGTTGTTGGGATAGGATGTACAGGGGGCTTCCATCGTTCAGTAGCTATATCCAATAAGATTGGAAATATACTAAAGGCAAATGGACATAGAACTATAATCAATCATAGGGATATGAATAGATAGGAGATTTTTTATGGAAGAAATTAATTGTGTTAAAGTAACTGCTAATGGACCTAAAGTAGTTACAATTGGAGGGGGGACAGGCTTGTCTATACTCCTCAGAGGAATTAAAAAATATACTTCCAATATAACTGCCATAGTCACAGTTGCTGATGATGGTGGAAGTTCAGGTGTCCTTAGAGAGGACTTGGGCATGTTGGCACCGGGAGATATTAGATCATGTCTACTAGCTCTAGCAAATACAGAACCCACAATGGAGAAATTATTACAATATAGATTTGATAATGGGAGACTAAAGGACCAAAGCTTTGGAAATTTGTTCTTAGCAGCAATGGTTGGCATATATGGGAGTTTTGAAGGGGCAGTAAGGGAAGCAAGTAATGTATTGGCTATTACAGGAAAGGTATATCCAATGACTTTGGAAGATGTACAGTTATATGCAAGGTTAGAAAATGGGGATATAGTTCAAGGAGAATCTCGAATACCTGAGGAGGTAATTAAATCTGGCAATAAAATAAAAGAAATATATATGAATCCCAAGATATCCAATCCTCTAGAAGAGACGATTGTAGCTATAAGTGATGCTGATCTGATTGTCCTAGGACCGGGAAGCCTATATACTTCAGTTATTCCAAACTTACTAGTTAATAATATCGTTGATAAGATATATAATGCCAAGGCTCCAAAGGTATATATTTCCAATGTGATGACTCAACCAGGCGAAACCGATGGATTTGGAGTCCTAGACCATGTTCAAGCAATCTTAAATCATAGTAGGGATGATCTATTGGATTATGTAATAGCAAATATCGAAGAAGTACCCCAGGAGACCTTGAACAACTATATTACAGATGGATCTACTCCTGTTATACTTTCAGACCAAGATAGAGAAAAATTAACTAATATGGGAATTGCCTTAATAGAAGATAAATTAATAGACGTTAAAAGTAATTACATAAGACATGATAATGATCATGTAAGCAAATTGTTGATGAGAATAGCAAATGAAGGAATAAAAAGTTATGCATAAATATGTAGCGGACGAAAGGTGGGCCCCCACGATTCTATAATAACAGGATAGGGCGGGTGACCAAAGCAGGTGACCAAAGCTAGGGCCTACAATACTATGTAGGGGAGACCTCAGGTCTCCCGCTTTTTATTTAGTCAAATATAAGATCCCGAGTTGAACTGTATTTTCAATAGCTTCTATATGTGTTCTTTCAAAGGAGTGAGAAGCATCTACACCTGGTCCAATCAGACCAACTTTGATATCATTACCTGCTCTTAAGGCTGCAGAACCATCAGATCCATAATAAGGATAAATATCGATTTTATAGTTAAGACCTTGATCTCTTGCTAAATCTATTAGCCTCTTCCTTAGTTCATAATCATAGGGACCTGAACTATCCTTAGCACATATAGTGACACTAAATTCGTCTGAAGTCTGGCCTTCACCTGGGGCAGCCATATCTATGGCTAAAAATTCAAATGTCTTATCTGGTATTGAAGCACTAGCCCCATGACCAACTTCTTCATAATTGCTGATGAAAAAGTTTGTAGTATACTTAGGCTTGATCTTGTTTTCTACAAGGTATTTGGCCATAGCTAAGATTGAAATAACGCCAGCCTTGTCATCTAGGTGTCTTGACTTTATAAACCCAGAAGGAGTAACAGATGTTCTCGGGTCAAAGAATACAAAATCCCCTACATTAAATCCTAGATTTATAACATCTTCCTTGGAATTAACAAGCTCATCAATTCTAATCTCCATATTGTCCATGTTTCTTTTAAGCTCATCAGTTTGACTTCCATGAACATGAGACGATGCCTTTGTAGTTAGTACGGTTCCGGTGTATTGTTTTCCATCTAGATTTTCTATGATGACATTTTCACCTTCAATAGTAGACCATACATATCCCCCTAGCTGTGTTATCTTAAGACGTCCATTGGACTTGATTTCTTTAACCATAGCACCCAATGTATCAACATGGGCAGATAGAGTGACTTCTTTTTCTACATTTTGCCCTTGTAAAGTTGCTATTAAGGCACCTTTGTTATTTCGTCTACTAGGTATATCCATTTTCTTAAATTCCTCTTCAACAAAAGCTAAAGCCTTCTCTGTATGTCCAGTGGGACTAGGAATATTTAGTAATGTGTTTAGTTTTTCATATATATAACTTTGATCCATATGCTCAGTACCTCCTCTTATTATCTATAATTATAGTACATTTGTATTAAAAATGCATCAATTCTTAAAATACATCTGCAAATATTCCAAAAATATAGTATAATTGATATAATATTAATTAAAAGGAAAAAGGTTTCAGGAGTTGATTATATGCTAAAGGAATTGAGCTCCGGAGGTGTAGTAATATTTGGAAATGCATTATTGCTATTGAGAAAATATAGTGGAGATTGGGTACTACCTAAGGGGAGAGTTGAGCCAGGGGAAAGGCTACATACGGCAGCTTTAAGGGAAGTCCTGGAGGAATCTGGAGTTAAAGCAGAAATTATACAATATATAGGCAGGGTTAATTACCATTATAAAAATATAAAAGAAGATCAAATGGTATCAAAGACTGTACATTGGTATCTAATGAGTTCTCAGAATATGAACTGTACACCCCAAAAAAAAGAAGGATTTGTAGATGCTAAATTTGTTCATATGGATAAAGCTATAGATATAGTGAGATATGAAGATGAAAGAAAGATTATAAAAAAGGGTTTAAAAATTATAGGAAATGGCTTGAGGTGATAGTATGTCCTTTTCGTCAACTACAAAAAATGAATTAGCAAGAATACCTCTTACTGATGATTGTTGTAAACTAGCGGAATTAGCTGCTTTAGTAAGGATGTGTGGGACCATACAGATTTCTGGCATGAGAAATATCAATATCAAATTTACAACAGAAAATGCTTCTATAGCAAGAAGGATATTTACATTTTTAAAAGAGATTTACGAAGGTGATATCGAAGTAATGATGAGGCGTAATAAACAATTGAAAAAGAATAATAATTACTTGATAGTTATTAAAGACACAGACATATCAAGTAAATTATTAGAAGATGTTGGATTCATCAATGAGGAAAAGAATATAAATATTTTTAATACACAATATAAGGTTGGGAAAAAGATTTTAGAGAAAAGATGTTGTAAAAGGTCTTATATAAGGGGGGCTTTTTTAGGAGCTGGCTCCATAAGTAACCCAGAAAAGGCATACCATTTGGAATTTGTTACAAATGATCAAAATCACAGTGAAAACCTTTCTGAAGTTATAAATTCATTTGGACTTAAGTCAAAAATTGTTTTAAGAAAAGATAATTATGTAATATATCTTAAAGAGGGCGAGCAAATAGTAGATTTATTAAATATTATGGGAGCCCACCAAGCCTTGTTAAAGTTTGAAGATATAAGGGTATTAAAGGATGTAAGGAATAACATCAATAGACTAGTTAATTGCGAAACAGCTAATCTAAGTAAAATAATAGATGCCTCAATAAGGCAAACTGAACATATAGAAAAGATCCAAGCACATATGGGGCTTGAGAAATTACCTAAAAAACTTAGAGAAGTAGCAGAAATTAGACTGGATAACCCAGATGCTAGCTTAAAGGAAATTGGAGCAATGTTGGCTCCGCCTGTTGGCAAATCTGGTGTTAATCATAGGTTTAGAAAAATTGAAGAAATAGCAGAAGATTTGAAAGGAGTATAGAAATGGAGAAAATTACTTTAACACTTAGCAATAAGGACGGATTACATGCAAGACCAGCAGCGGTATTTGTACAAGAAGCAAACAAATTTGATAGTGAAATTGAAATAGAATTCCAGGGTATGAAGGTTAATGGTAAAAGTATAATCGGTATTATGTCTTTAGGTGCCTTTTATGGTGAAAATATTACTATAGTTGCCCGTGGTAGAGACGAAGAAGTAGCAGTAGAGGCCTTAGAAGAGTTGATTATCAATGGATTCGAAAAGCTATAATCTGATAACTACTATGGATAAGATATTAGTGACAAATAATATTTTAGTATATGACAAATATAAGGCTAGTATGGATATTACTTATAAAGAGGGATTTTCCTATTTGGACGTCTTGAGCTATAGCAGGGATTTAGTTCACCAAGGTCATGAACTCTTAACCCACCCATTATCAGGAAGTATAAAACCGAATGAAACACCTTTTAAGACTATTATTGTGTCGAGCAAAGCTAGGAAGCTAGATTATAATAGTCTTAGGATTATTGAAGACAGTATACAAGTAGCCAAAAAATTTGTGGCTCATAAGCCGACTCCTAATTGGAGTGACAGGGTTTTGGATGATTTTCGGTTGATTGATTTATCTTTAATTGAAAATATTATTGATATGAATTTTAAATAAGATTGAAGACTCCTAATAGAGTCTTTATTTTTTTGTCGATTATGATAGAATGAATATATATGTATATAGAGAGAGGATAGTAAATATGATTCAAAAGCATAGATTTGTACACTTACACAATCACACTGAATATAGTCTATTAGATGGATCTATAAAGATTAAGGAATTGATTTCTAGAACTAAGGAATTGGATATGGATACTATAGCTATTACTGACCATGGCTCTATGTTTGGGGTTATCCAGTTTTATAAAGAGGCAAAGAAACAAGGCATAAAGCCAATTCTGGGTTCTGAAGTCTATACAGCCATCAATAAATATACAGAGAAGGAAGCCAAGGATAAAAATCAATATCACTTGGTTCTTTTGGCTGAGAATAATGAAGGATATCAAAATCTGATGAAGCTTGTTTCAGAAGCCTATGTCAATGGTTTCTATTATAAGCCTAGGGTGGACAAGGACATACTCAAGAAATATAGCAAAGGCATTATAGCTTTGTCTGCATGTCTAGGGGGAGAAGTACAACAGTTTCTTTTGGATAATAATTATGAACAGGCAAAGAAATCCGCCCTGGAATACAAGGAAATCTTCGGTGATAAAAATTTTTTCTTAGAACTTCAGGATCATGGTATGAGAGAGCAGATCCAGGTCAATGAGGATATTATAAAGTTAAGCGATGAGACGGGTATACCCTTGGTTGCTACAAATGATGTACATTATCTAACCAGGGAAGATGCTGCTGTCCATGATGTGCTTTTATGTATTCAAACTGGTAAAACTGTAGATGAAGAGGATAGAATGAGATTTCCTACAGACCAATTTTATTTAAAATCACCGGAAGAAATGTTTAAACTCTTTGGTTATCAATTAGACGCATTAGAAAATACAGTCCTGATTGGCGATCGCTGTAATGTTGAATTAGACTTTTCTACACTACACCTTCCCGGATACGAGGTGCCAGATGGCTACACCAACGAATCATATTTAAGAGAATTGACCATAGAAGGGATTAAGGTTAAATACCCTGAGATTACTGATGAGATAAGGGCTAGGTTTGATTATGAGTTCAATACCATAGTAGAAATGGGCTATGTGGATTATTTCCTTATAGTATGGGATTTTATTAAATATGCTAAAGATAATGATATAATGGTAGGACCTGGTAGGGGTTCTGCAGCAGGGTCTATTGTTTCATATGGACTTGGAATAATAGATATAGATCCCTTGGAGTATGGTCTACTATTTGAAAGGTTTTTGAATCCAGAAAGAGTAAGCATGCCTGATATTGATATAGATTTTTGTTATGAAAGACGTGAAGAAGTAATACAATATGTTATCGACAAATATGGATCAGATAGGGTAGCCCAGATAGTCACCTTTGGTACAATGGCTGCACGTGGTGCCATCAGAGATGTAGGTAGGGCTATTGATATGCCATATGGTGAGGTCGACTATATAGCCAAGCAGATACCAACAGATCTAGGTATGACCATAGATAAGGCCTTACATGTAAATTCCACCTTAAGAGAGGCATATGAAAGTAATAATCAGATACTAAGGCTAATTGATTATGCATTGAAAGTGGAGGGTCTTCCTAGACATACATCCACTCATGCAGCAGGTGTAGTTATCTCTAAGGAGCCTATAACAAACTATGTTCCATTACTTCGAAATGGTGATTCAATCTCTACTCAATTTAATATGATCGAATTAGAAGAATTGGGGCTTCTAAAAATGGACTTCCTTGGTCTAAGAACTCTTACAGTAATCAGGGATGCTGTGAATTTAATTGAGGAAAACCATGGATCAGAGATAGATTTTGATGAAATAGATTTTGAAGACCCCCTTGTATTCAATATGTTTGCTAAGGCTGAAACCTTAGGTATATTTCAATTTGAGAGTCCAGGCATGAGAGCCTTTTTAAGGGAGTTAAAGCCAAATGTATTTGAAAACCTTATTGCTGCAAACTCTTTATTTAGGCCAGGACCAATGAACCAAATACCAACATTTGTTGAATGTAAGCATGATCCAAGTAAGATAAGATATATCCATCCCAAACTAGAAACTATTCTAGATGTGACCTATGGTTGCATAGTTTATCAAGAACAGGTTATGCAGATTGTAAGGGACATAGGTGGTTACTCTATGGGACGTGCAGATTTAGTACGTAGGGCTATGGGTAAGAAGAAGATGGATGTCATGGAGGAAGAACGCAATAACTTCATCCATGGTCAAGTTGATGACGATGGAAATGTTATCATAAAAGGGGCCATAAGAAATGGTGTAGATGAAAAATCTGCTAACAAAATATATGATTTGATGATAGATTTTGCCAACTATGCTTTCAACAAATCCCACTCAGCTGCTTATGCAGTAATAGCCTATAGAACAGCTTGGCTAAAAACCTACTATCCTGTGGAGTTCATGGCAGCCCAGATATCTTCAGTTATGAATAACACAAGTACAGTGTCATTATATATTCAGGAATGCAAGAGACTTGGTATAGAAGTCTTGCCACCAGATGTAAATGAGTCATCCCATAAGTTTACAGTATCAAATGGTAAAATCAGATTTGGCTTGACTGCAGTAAAAAATGTAGGCGTGAATCTTATTTCAGCCATTGTAAAAGCTAGACAGGATGGTATATTTACTTCCTTTACAGATTTGGTGGAAAGAATCGGGAAGGTTGATTCAAGTGCTATGAACAAAAGAGCCATGGAAAGCCTTATTAGGTGTGGGGCACTGGATAGTTTTGGTGCAAATAGAGCTCAATTGTTGGCTATCTTTGAAAAGACAATCGATGGGATCCATGCAGATAGAAAGAGAAATATTCAGGGACAGTTTTCCATCTTTGATAGGATAGACACTGTAGAGAACAAGGATAACTTACCTGATTTGAAAGAGTTTCCACAGAAGATTTTACTTGATATGGAAAAAGAAACCCTAGGCATATATGTGTCTGGACATCCTTTAGCCTCATATGAAAAGGAACTAAAGTTGATTTCAAATATATCTACATCGGAAATATATACAGAGCTGGACAAGGAATCTGTTGCAATGCAAGATATAAGAGATGGGCAAAGGGTAAAAATTGGTGGGATCTTGGTAGAAAGAAAGAACAAGATTACAAAAAATAACCATATGATGGCTTTTATCACTCTGGAGGATTTTTTTGGAACTATTGAATGTATAGTATTTCCAAAGACTTATCAAAATTATAGTCATATAATTGATGACAATGATCTAATAATCATAGAAGGAAGACTTTCTATATCTGAAGTAGAAGAACCAAAGATCATCTGTGAGAAGATTAGGCCTTTAAATAAACTTGATTTAAATAAGCTATATATAAAGATTACCAAGGATAAGGGTAAGAATATATTTGATAGTGTTAATAGCATCCTTAGAGACAATTCTGGTAATATACCTGTATATATATATTTAGAGACTACAAAGCAAACTTTAGTGGCTGACAGGTCACTATGGGTAAATCTCGATAATGATGAGACACTTGAAAAATTACATCATTTACTAGGAAAAGGCAATGTAGTTGTTTCTTAATCTTTCTAAGGATTAAAGGGGGAAATCCTAATGTGGACTACAATTTATGTAGCATCTGGATCTGCTTGGGCTGAGACAGTAGAAAAAAAACTTTTTCAAGAGGGATATATTGTAAAACGCAAGTTTTTTGCCTTAGAAGGAGATGAGGAGTTATATGAAATAATGGCTCCATCCTTTGAAGCAGAAGAGATTCAAAATGTATTGATGGATCTGGGTATAATTTAATTAATATTTTAATTACCATAGCTGGACGGGAGGTTTATATGAAAACGATTGGCATATTAACAAGTGGTGGAGATGCACCGGGAATGAATGCTGCCATAAGGGCAGTAGTTCGTACTGGAATTTTTAATGGAGTTAAAGTGATGGGCATCAAAGAAGGATTTTATGGACTTATAAATGGGTATATTGAAGAAATGAATTTATCATCTGTTGCTGATATTATTCAAAGAGGTGGAACCATGCTAAGAAGCAGCAGATCTGATGAGTTTCAAACTGAAGAAGGCTTTAATAAAGCATTAAATGTAATTGATATATTTGGAATCGATGGGCTTGTTGTGCTAGGTGGAGATGGTAGCTTTAAAGGAGCTAGAGAACTTGCAAAAGCTGGTATTCCAACCATAGCTATTCCATGTACAATTGACAACGACCTAGGCTATACTGACTTTACAGTAGGATTTATGACTGCTGTAGAAACAGTAGTAGATGCAATAAGTAAGATTAGGGATACATCCACATCCCATGGAAGAGCAAATATTATTGAAGTTATGGGTAGACATTGTGGGGATATTGCCTTGTATGCAGGTCTAGCTGGTGGTGGGGAAAGTATTATAGTTCCAGAAGTGGAGTTTGAAATAGAGGATATCTATAAAAAGGTAATAAGTGGTAAAAATAGAGGGAAATTACACCACATCATAGTCTTGGCTGAAGGTGTTGGAGATGCTTATGAAATATCAAAAGCAATAAAATCAAACACTGGTATAGATACTAGGGTGACTATTTTAGGATATATCCAAAGAGGCGGAACGCCTACAACTTTTGATAGAATCATGGCAAGTGAAATGGGTAGAAGGGCTATAGAATCATTAATAGAAGGTAAATACAATCAAGCACTAGGGATGAAATGCAATGAAATAATTAATCTAGATTTAAACGAAGCCTTATTAATAAAAAAAGAATTCAATATGAATATGTATGAAACAGCTAAAATACTCTCAATATAGGAGGAAGTTAAATGAAAAAAACAAAAATTGTAGGAACTATTGGACCAGCATCAGAATCAGAAAAGATACTTAAAGATCTGTTTTTAAATGGCTTAAATGTATGTAGGTTAAACTTTTCCCATGGAAGTCATGAGGAACATAAGGAAAGAATAGATACAATAAAAAAGGTTAGAGAAGAGTTAGGGCTACCAATAGCAATCATGCTAGATACAAAAGGACCAGAGATTAGACTTGGAAACTTCAAGGACGGAACTATTGAACTAGAGACTGGAGATATATTTACCTTAACGAATAGGGATATATTGGGAGATGAAACCATAGTAAATATGTCCTATGAAGGCTTGCCTAATGATGTCCATCAAGGTTCAATAATATTAATTGACGATGGTTTAGTAGAGTTAGAAGTGGTTGAGATTATCGATGGAACAGATGTTAAATGTAAAGCCTTAAACAGTGGTACACTTAAAAACCATAAGGGTGTAAATGTTCCAAATGTAAAGATAAATTTACCTGCCATTACAGAAAAAGATATAAGTGATATCTTGTTTGGAATAGAGAATGGCGTGGACTTTATAGCTGCCTCTTTTATTAGAAAAGGGGAAGACGTAACAGACATCAGAAAGATTTTAGAAGAAAACAATGGTCATCATATAGACATAATATCAAAGATAGAGAACCAACAAGGAGTAGATAACCTAGTTGAGATAATCACCCTTTCTGATGGAATAATGGTAGCAAGGGGAGACCTGGGAGTAGAGATTGAGACTGAGACAATGCCTATGGTTCAAAAAGATATGATAAAGAAATGCAACATAGCTGGTAAGCCAGTTATCACAGCAACTCAGATGTTGGATTCAATGATGAGAAATCCTAGACCGACAAGGGCAGAAGTAACAGACGTAGCTAATGCAATATTAGACGGAACTAGCGCTATAATGTTATCTGGTGAAACAGCTGCAGGTAAGTATCCAGTAGAATCAGTAATGACCATGTACAAAATTGCAGTTACTACAGAGAAATCCTTAGATTATCCAAATCTACTAAAGTCAAAATCCCATATTTCAGAAGTGACTACAACAAATGCCATAAGTAGAGCAACTTGCTATACAGCTCAAGATTTAGAATCAACAGCTATAATTACAGCCACATCATCAGGATATACATCAAGGGCTATATCAAAGTTTAGACCTAAATCACCAATAATAGCTGCCACAACAACTGAAGAAGTGATGAGGAAATTGGCATTGGAATGGGGAGTATACCCAGTATTGGCACCAGAAAGTCTTTCCACTGATGAGGTAATCTCAAATTCAGTAGAAGCAGCTATAGAAAGTGGCTATGTTAAAGAAGGGGATCTAGTAGTAATAACAGCAGGTATACCAGCTGGTTTGTCTGGATCAACAAACCTAATCAAGGTTCATACAATAGGCAAGGTTTTACTTACGGGAACTGGTATAGGTAACAAATCTGTATCAGGAAAGGTTTGTATAGCTAACACTAAAGCAGAGTTATTATCAAAATTTGATGATGGGAATATTTTAGTTAGCCTAAGTACTGATAGAGATATGGTTAAGTTTATGGAAAGAGCTGGAGCTATAGTAACAGAAGATGGTGGAATAACCTCACACGGAGCGATAGTAGGCCTTAACCTTGATAAACCAACTATAGTAGGAGCATATGATGCAACCACTATATTAAAGGATGGGGATATAGTAACCGTAGATAGTGCAACAGGTCAAATATACAAGGGTGAAGCAAGAGTAATGTAATAAGATGATAGTGAAGGAAAGGGGACACAGCCCGCTTAAGACAGGGGGACAGACCTCTGCAGGAGGGTCGAGCTTTCTGAGGAATGTCCCCATAATTTATTCTAAAGTAAATATTGTCAATTGAGGCCTCTGCTGATATACTTATTAAGTGACTCGAAATAAATTTAATAGGTGAGAGAATGAATGATAAAGAATAATAGTAAAACAGCTCTTATACTCAAAGGTGATATTCAAAAAGCCTTGTTAACCCTTTCAATTCCAATAATAATCAATAATTTTATCCAAACATTATTTAACCTGGCAGATGCTTTCTGGGTAGGAAGGATATCTCCTACACATTTTGCAGCCACATCATTTGTATGGCCTGTAAACTTTTTATTTATATCTATAGGGATAGGCATTTCTATTGCAGGAACCTCATTGCTCTCACAATTGGTGGGCGCCAATAGAATGGAGGAAGCCAAAGAATACGCTAGTCAAATTATGGTTATTTCTGTGATAATTGCTTTGTGCTTTACACTTATCGGATATATTATAAGCCCATATATAATAGGAGCTATGGGGGCAAAAGGTGAATTAGCAACTTTAAGTAATATCTATCTTAGAATAACATTCTTGGACTTGGTATTTTTGTTCTTATATTTTAATATAAATTCAATTATGAACTCTCAAGGGAACACTGTAACACCCACTATTCTAAGTGGTGGGGCAGCCATACTTAATATTATATTAGACCCTATATTTATATTTACCCTTGATTGGGGGATTGCAGGTGCTGCATGGGCTACCTTTGTATCTAGAGGGCTATTAGCCATAGTAGGGATTTTTCTGATATTTAGTGATAACAATAAGATTGAGCCAAATTTTAAGAATTTTAAATTTAACAAAGATATATTAAAGGATGTTGTAAGAGTAGGGTTTCCTTCCTCTATTGGATCAGCAGGGGCAGCAATTGGATTTATGGTACTCAATGTTTTCGTAGTATCCTATGGGACAGCTACATTAGCTGCCTTTGGAATGGTAAATAGGATTACCTCCATGGTCATGCAATTTTCCCAGGGGATCGGTGCAGCATTGACCTCGGTAGTAGGGCAAAACATAGGTGCAAAACAATATGATAGAGTAAATCTAGCATTTAAAAAAGCAGGTAAAATTGCAGTAACCATTGGTGTTGTTGGATGTATAATATTGATATCATTAGATGAACAACTTATAGCTTTTTTTATACAAGCTGAGGATGATCCAAGTGTCATAAGCCAAGGGATAAGTTTTTTAAGATATATTTCCTTATCTATGCCATTTTTAGGCTTGTTTAGTGTCTTTCAAGGACTGTATCAAGGTTCAGGAAATACAAAATTCTCGATGAGCATGGAGATAGGAAGGCTTTGGGGACTTAGGATACCTATGATATTGATGTTCAAATACCTCACAGATGTTGGGGCAACTGGTATCTGGTTCTCAATGAGTGCAAGTAACCTCTTAGTTTGTGTATACGGATTAATAATATATAAAAGTAATAAATGGAAAAAAACAGTTATTAGCAATGCATAGAGAAAATGAACAAAGTTTCACGTCCCCTTTGTTCATAGAGGTGACCTTTTGGTCGCCTTTTTATTAGGTCCTTTATAAAATTTATATCATACTGGCCATATATGATATAATAGCACTAGCAAAAGAGAAAAGAAGGTGTACAATGATACTTTTAAATATAGAGAACATTTCAAAAGCATATACAGATAGGAAATTACTTGATGATATTTCTTTTGGAATCCACCAAGGTGATAAAATTGGCCTTATAGGTGTAAATGGTACGGGAAAGACTACCTTGTTAAAGTTACTAGCAGGTGTAGAAGAACCTGATTTAGGAAGAATTATTAGATCCAATAATATAAGTATAGAGTTTCTTCCTCAAGATATAAATTTCGATTCTGATGCAAAGGTGATTGAACAGGTATTTAAGGGTTCATCAGAAAATATGAAGGTTTTAAAAAAATATAATGAGGCTATTTCAAACACTAATACACCCAAGGAAAATATAATCAAACTCTCGCAAGAAATGGACTTAATCAATGGATGGGAGTTAGAAAGTGAAGGCAAAAACATCCTTACGAAATTAGGAATAGATAATTTTGATGAAAAGATCGGTAAGCTTTCCGGTGGTCAGAGAAAGAGGGTTGCACTAGCTTCAGCCTTAATCAATCCTTCAGATATATTGATACTGGATGAGCCAACAAACCATTTAGACAACGAAACTATTAATTGGTTAGAGGAATATCTGTCCAAAAGAAAAGGTGCACTCCTGATGATTACTCATGATAGATACTTTCTTGATAGAGTCGTTAATAAGATATATGAATTAGATAAGGGTAGTTTATATAGTTATGATGGCAACTATGCCTATTATTTAGAGAAAAAGATGGAAAGAGAAGATATAGAGTTAGCTTCGGAAAGAAAAAGACAATCTATTTATAGAAAAGAATTGGCTTGGATGAAACAAGGTGCCAAGGCTAGAAGTACTAAACAGAAGGCAAGGATTCAAAGATTTAATCAGCTGGGAGAAGGTGGTCTAGACTTAGCTAATGAAGAAATTGACATTGCTGTTGGAACATCTAGACTAGGTAGAAAGATTATAGAGATAAGAAATATATCCAAATCTTATGATGAAAATAAACTAATAGATGACTTTACTTATACAGTACTTAGAGATGATAGAGTGGGAATTCTTGGACCGAATGGAACGGGTAAGTCAACCTTACTTAAGATAATATCTGGAAAATTGGAGCCTGATAGTGGTAGAGTTGAAATTGGTGAAACTGTTAGACTAGGCATATTTGCCCAAGAAACCAGGTCATTAGATAATGACCAAAGGGCAATAGAATATATTAAAGATGGTGGAGAGTTTGTAAGAACTATTGATGGGGGCAGGATAACAGCATCTCAAATGATGGAAAAATTCATGTTTTCCAAGGATTTACAGTGGACACCTATAGGCAAGCTATCGGGCGGGGAAAAAAGAAGATTACATCTACTAAGGATTCTGATGGAATCCCCAAATGTACTAATACTAGATGAGCCTACCAATGATTTAGATATTCAAACCCTTACTATACTAGAGGATTATCTAGATGAATTCCCTGGTGCAGTAATTATCGTATCCCATGATAGGTATTTACTTGATAAAATCGTAGAGAAAGTATTCGTATTTGAAGGTAATGGGCAGCTAGTCCAATATACGGGAAACTATGCATATTTCATGGAGCTACAAGAAGAAAAGGAAAATAATATTCAGAAAAAAGCTGAGAAAAAAGATAAACCAAGAGAATTTAAGAAAGCTTTAAAACTATCATTTAATGAACAAAGGGAATGGGATACCATAGATGGAGTAATAGATGACTTAGAAAATAGGATAGATAGTATAAATAAAGAAATACAAGCTTCATCAACAGACTATGTAAAACTAGAAAAGCTAATAAATGATAAAGAGTTACTAGAAGAAGACTTAGAGGACAAGATGGGAAGATGGCTATACCTATCAGAGTTACTAGACCAGATTGAGAATAGCTAAACTAGTAGGGCCACCTTTAGTAGTCCCATCTAATATGTGTCCAATAGTTTGTATTAGAAAGGATGTTTTTATGAAGAAATTAGTATTGGCTGAAAAGCCGTCTGTAGCTAGAGATATAGCCAGAGTTCTAAAATGCAATAAAAATGGAAATGGATACATCGAAGGCAAGGACTATATAGTTACCTGGGCATTGGGGCATCTGGTGACCTTAGCTGACCCAGAAGTCTATAACAAGAGCTATAAAACATGGAAGATGGAAGATCTACCTATGCTTCCCAAAGAATCAAAGCTAGTAGTTATCAAACAAACATCAAAACAATTCTATACAGTTAAGGATCTAATGCATAGAAAAGATGTAGATAAGATAATCATAGCTACTGATGCAGGCCGTGAAGGGGAATTAGTTGGTCGTTGGATAATTGAAAAGGCCAATGTAAAGAAACCTATTCAAAGGCTATGGATATCATCTGTAACAGATAAAGCTATCAAGGATGGCTTCAACAATCTTAAAGATGGAAGGAAGTATGAAAACCTATATGAATCGGCTCAAGGAAGAGCGGAGGCAGACTGGATAGTTGGTATCAATGCCACAAGAGCCTTAACAGTAAAATACAACTCACAACTATCCTGCGGTAGAGTCCAAACCCCTACCCTAGCCATAATAGCTCAAAGGGAAGAGGATATTCAAAAATTCAGACCAAAGGATTATTATGGTATAGAAGCCCTAAGTAAAGATTTAAGATTCATATGGCAAGATAAAAACAATAATACTAGATCTTTCGACAGGGAAAATATAGAGGGAATACTATCCACTATTAAGGGCAAGGATTTAAATATAGTAGATGTTAACAAAAATTATAAGAAAACATATTCAAAGGCTCTATATGACCTAACAGAGCTTCAAAGGGATGCTAACAAGATATTTGGATTCTCAGCAAAAGAAACCCTATCCATCATGCAAAGGCTCTATGAAAGACACAAGTTGCTCACATATCCTAGAACTGATTCCAGATATCTAACAGATGACATGGTAGATACATTAAAAGATAGGGTAAAGTGTATCAATATTTCCCAATATAGTAAATTTGCAAGCCAAATACTAAAGAAGCCAATTAAAGCCAACAAATCCTTCGTAGATAATAAAAGGGTAACCGATCATCACGCTATCATTCCAACAGAGGAAAGAGTGAGCCTATCAGAATTAAATTTCAACGAAAAGAAGATATATGATCTAGTGGTAAAGAGGTTCCTAAGCGTACTCTATGATCCATTTGAATATGAACAGACAACTATAAATGCTAAAATAGGTGAAGAAAAGTTCATAGCAAAAGGAAAGAGGATAATCAAAGAAGGTTGGAAAGAGATTTACTCAAACAATCAAGATGATGATGAATCAGAAGATGACATCAAAGATCAGGTACTTCCTTTGATAGAGAAGGGCCATAGATTAAACATAGAAAGACTAAATCAAACATCGGGGAAGACTAAACCACCAGCATATTTTAATGAGGGAACCCTCTTATCAGCCATGGAGAATCCTGGTAAATATATGGAGAATAAAAGCAAAGAACTAAGTAAGATCCTAGAGGAAACAGGTGGAATAGGCACAGTAGCCACAAGGGCGGACATCATAGATAAGCTCTTTAATAGCTTTCTTATTGAAAAAAATAGAGGCAAAGACATAGTCATCACAGGTAAAGGAAAACAATTACTAGAATTAGTACCTGAAGGACTAAAATCTCCAGCCCTAACAGCTCAATGGGAGAAAAAGCTAAGCCTTATAGAAGAGGGCAAGCTCAAGAGGACTAGCTTTGTAAATGAGATGAAGGATTATTCCACATCAATAATAAAAGAGATCAAAAATAGTAATACTACATTTAAGCATGACAATTTAACAAGAACGAAATGCCCAGATTGTGGTAAATATATGTTGGAAGTCAATGGTAAAAGGGGTAAAATGTACGTATGTCAGGATAGAGAATGTGGACATAGAATCAATATATCTAAGACGACGAACGCAAGATGTCCTAAGTGCAGGAAAAGACTAGAGCTTCGTGGTCAAGGAGATGGACAAATCTTTACTTGCTCATGTGGATATAGAGAAAAACTATCAGCCTTTAATGAAAGAAAAAAGAAGGGAAATAACAAATTAAATAAAAGGGAAGTATCTAATTATATGAAGAAGCAAAATAAAAGTGATAATGAGCCTCTTAACACAGACTTGGCAGACGCCCTTTCAAAGCTAAAGTTTTAGGATTGGATTGTTAATTGAAGCTGCTTATGTTAAAATATTCCTAATAAGGAGAGAAGGTATTATGATAAACTTAGGAGAATTACAAGAATTAATAATTAAGAGATTTACTTCAGTAGGTGCTTTTCTTAATGAAGAGATAGAAGAAGATGATGATGTCTTATTACCAAAGTCACAGATTCCAGAAGGGGCCGAGGTAGGGGACAAAGTAGAAGTATTTATCTACAACGATTCAAGGAATAGGATAATAGCAACAACTAGAAAACCTAAAGCAACTTTAGGAAGTTTGGCTCATCTAATGGTAGTAGATACAACTAAGATTGGAGCATTCCTTGATTGGGGTCTAGAAAAGGACTTGTTTTTACCATTTGCCGAAACTGTTGGCTCAGTGGAGAAAGGTAAGACCTACTTAGTAGGAGTATATATTGATAAGTCCGATAGACTCTGTGCTACAATGAAGATAAAAGATATGCTTAGAACCGATTCTGAATTTAGAGAAAATAATCTAGCAGAAGGAACCATATATAGTATCAATAAAGATATAGGAGCTTTTGTAGCAGTAGAGGATAAATATGATGGATTAATACCTAAAAGGGAATTGTTAGGGGTATATTCTGTAAGTGATACTGTAGAGGTTAGGATTAATAGGGTTTTAGAAGATGGCAAACTTGATTTGAGTCTAAGAGACAGATCCTATATCCAAATGGATACAGATGCAAAAATAATTTTGGATAAACTAAAGGAAAACCGTGGACGTCTAGGATTAGGGGACAAAAGCTCACCTGATCAAATCAGAAAAGAATTAAAGATGAGCAAGGCAGGATTCAAGAGAGCTATAGGAAGACTATACAAAGAAGAAATGATAATTATCTCAGATAATGAAATTAAACTTAAGGAGTAATCTATAGATAATTGAGCTATGAACAAAATAGCTCAATTATTTTGTTTACATTGAAGTAATCTTGTAATAGTATTGGAATATAGATAAATAGAGGATATATTAAAAGGAGGTTAACCATGATAGTAACCACAACACCACAAATCCAAGGAAAAGAAATTATTGAATACAAAGGTATAGTTTTTGGAGAGGTAGTAGCAGGTGTGGATTTTATGAAGGATTTTGCAGCAGGTCTTACAAATTTTTTTGGAGGAAGATCTGGTTCTTATGAAGGAGAGTTGATAAAGGCTCGCGAAGAGGCACTCAAGGAATTAGAACAGAGGGCTTCTAGATTAGGTGCCAATGCAGTAGTGGGAGTGGACATAGACTATGAGGTATTAGGTTCGGGAAATAATATGCTTATGGTTATTACTTCTGGTACGGCAGTAGTTATAAGGTAGAAATCATCTGTTTAGTATATCTATACAAAAACGCTCTAATATGCTATGATACTATAGCGCCTATTAAGAGCGTTTATTATTTTGCCAGGAGGAATTAAATGAGATTTTGGAAGGATAAGATATTTTTAAAGTCTATGTTTGCCATAGCATTGCCAATAGCATTACAAAATTTAATATCAACATCAGTAAATATGGTAGATACATTGATGATAACAAGTTTGGGTGAGGCAAGTTTAGCTGCAGTAGGACTAGCTAATCAGGTCTTTTTCTTTTATGCCCTAATAACCTTTGGAATCAACAGTGGTTCATCCATATTTATTTCTCAATATTGGGGTAAACAAGATACCATCAACATAAGAAGAATTTTAGGGATTGCTTTATTTTTAAGTATCTCAGTAGGGGTCGTATTTACTATTATAGCTTTTTTCTTCCCCTCATCTTTAATGAGGATATTTATAGATGATCTAGAAGTGGTCAAGCTAGGTGCGGATTATTTAAAATTGGCATCTTTCTCATATATAATTACAGCCATAAGCTTTTCATATAGTATTGCCCTAAGAAGTACAGGTCGACCTAATATTCCCATGATCTCCGCATTTCTTTCTTTTATAACAAATACAGTATTTAACTATATCTTGATATTTGGTAAACTTGGCTTCCCAGCATTAGGGGTAAGGGGTGCTGCAATAGGTACCATAATAGCCAGATTAGTAGAATTCAGCTTTTTAATTTATACTATTTACAAGACTAAAGGTGTACTTGCAGCAAGGATTAAGGATTTAATTGATTGGAATAGGGAATTTATTAATAAATACTTAAAAACAGTATCACCAGTTATTTTCAATGAAGCATTCTGGTCTTTAGGTCAAATTATGTACTCAATTGCCTACGCAAGCATAGGTAAGGAAGCCACAGCTGCTATACAATTAACTAATACGATTCAAAATGTTTTCTTTGTATTAATAAGGGGACTAGCTAATGCATGTGCGGTTATGATTGGCAGCAAAATCGGAGCCGATGACAAGGAAGGTGCATATGACTATGCCATCAATTTTATAAGCTTATCTACCATGTTAGGATTAGGGCTTGGAGCTATAATGGCTTTGACTCCAGATTTAACTTTAAAGATATTTTCTATAGAACCTGAGCTTTATGAACTTACAAAAAAGATATTAATAATAATGGGACTAACTTTCTTTATCAGAACATATAACTCAACAGTTATAGTTGGAGTTTTGAGGGGTGGAGGAGATACAAACTTCTCATTATATATAGAGATGGGGTCAGTTTGGTTAGTAGGTGTACCTTTAGCCTTTATTGGAGCCAAAGTATTAAATCTGCCAGTATATTTTGTGTTTTTATTAGTAACTATTGAGGAAGTATTAAAACTTGTGATATCACTTCCAAGAATCTTATCAAAAAAATGGATTAAGGACTTAACGTAAAAAACCCTCTCTTAAATAGAGAGGATTTTTTTATCTAGGCATACAAATTACTTGACCTATTTGTAAATTATTAGGATTTATACCAGGGTTTGCTCTCATAATTGCATCTACGGTAGTATTGTATCTATTAGCTAGATTGTAGAGAGTATCTCCTGATCTGATTGTATAAGGTTGGGTTCCTGTCGGGCAAGTAGATGGTGGTGGTGTTGTTCCTGATGGTATACAAATCACTTGACCAACTCGTAAATTATTTGGATTTAAACCAGGGTTTGCTCTTAAAATTGCATCTACGCTAGTATTGTATCTATTAGCTAGATTGTAGAGAGTATCTCCTGATCTAATTGTATAAGGCTGGGTTCCCGTCGGGCAAGTAGATGGTGGTGGTGTAACCCCACAATTGACGCCTAATGCAGTCCATGTTTGAACTCCTACAATTCCATCTGCTACAAGATTGCTGTTTCTTTGGAATGCTATAACAGCAGCAAGTGTTTGATTCCCAAATATTCCATCTATAGGACCCGGATTATATCCACGGGCAGATAGTAAACGTTGTAATTCAGTAACAGCAGGTCCTCTGCTACCCGCTCTTAATGTTGGACATGGTTGGGTTGGTGGTGGAGTAGTTCCAGTTGGGATACAAATGACTTGGCCTATATACAATCTATTTGGATCAACACCAGGGTTTGCCCTCATGATAGCATCTACAGTAACATTATATCTAGCAGCTAAACTAAAAAAAGTATCTCCTGATCTGACTACATAAGAAGTAGTGCCAGGACCACAGTGATTATTTGACATAATAAATCCTCCTTTATTGTTAATAAAATTCTGCTTAGAATATTATATTCATATAGCCTGTTTCTGTTCTGACTTTATAAGAAAGAGGTTATTTATTTGCGTAAATATGATAATATAGAGGAAAGATATCAGTGTAACAAATTTACTTAGGAGGCCTGTATGGATTTTAAAATTGGAGATATTATAGAAGATGAAATTATAGACTTTACCCATGAAGGAAATGGAGTACTAAAAATTGATAATTTTACTATATTTGTAAAGGATGCACTTATTGGAGATATGGTAAAGATTAAGATAGAAATATTAAAGAAGAATTATGCCATAGCTTCAGTGGTTGATCTTATTAAACCATCTAATGACAGGGTTGAGTTAGATTTTGACTTAAAGGAAAGTAAAGGTGGGATTCCCCTAATTGAATATGATTATGACAAGCAGCTTCAATGGAAAAAGGATAAGGTGCAAAAGGATCTAGAAAAGATTGGTGGCATAGATGATGTAGTGGTGAATGACACCATTGGTATGGGTAATCCCTATAGATATAGAAACCATGTACAAATTCCAGTAGGTCTAAAAGATGCTAAGACAGTTCTTGGATTTTATCAGCCTAATAGTAATGAAATAGTGGATATGGAAGCTAGCATTCTACAACCGGAATTAGGGGATAGGCTATTAAAGATAATTCGAAGATGGATTGAACAATATAATATCAAACCTTATGATAGAAGAAGGAAAAAAGGAATACTACGGCATATAGGTATGAGATTTAATAGAGATAATCAAGCCATGATAATTTTAGTAACGGCCACCGATAATTTGCCAAAGAAAAATGAGCTGATTGAAGCTTTGAGAGAAGAAAATGTAATCAGCATATTCCAAAATATAAATAAATTGAACTCCTCAGTAACTTATGGAAGACATTATATAAAGCTTTATGGAGAGGATTCACTAGTAGATTATATTGATAAATATAAATTCAATATATCACCAGGATCTTTTTTCCAAGTAAATAGAGTACAGACAGATATCCTATATAATAAGGCTATAGAATATTTGGATTTGAATGAAGATGACATAGTTTGCGATCTTTACTGTGGAATAGGAACCATCTCATTATTTATTGCTGAGCAAGCTAGTAAAGTTTATGGAATTGAGATAGTGAAAGAAGCCATTGAAGACGCAAGATCAAATGCAAAGCTGAACAATATAGATAATGTGGAATTTATAGTAGGGAAAACAGAAGAAATATTCCCTAAGATGACTAAAGCTGGAATAAAGGCAAACAAGCTAGTTTTAGATCCACCTAGAAAAGGCAGCGAAAAAGAAACCCTTGAGGCAATAGTAGATCTAAATCCAGAAAGACTTGTCTATGTATCATGCAACCCATCCACAATGGCAAGGGATGTAAGGTATTTGATTGAGAATGGATATAGGGTGGTAGAAGTGCAACCAGTTGATCTATTCCCACATACAGCTCATTGTGAAGTGGTCGTGAAGTTGGAAAAGCAATAGAATTTGGTAAAATCAACAGTTATGGCCATTGAATGTGTCG
>CAZXWU010000004.1:10607-23683 GCA_964644495.1 uncultured Tissierella sp. | reverse complement strand
TATCTTGCATCACGAGCTGCGGCTTTCTATGAAAGAGCTGGTAAGGTAATTTGTCATGGTAGCGATAATAGGGAGGGTGCAGTAACAATAATAGGTGCAGTTTCACCTCCAGGAGGAGATATTTCAGAACCAGTATCTCAAGCTACATTAAGGATAGTAAAAGTGTTCTGGGGTCTTGACTATTCATTATCCTACAGGAGACACTTTCCAGCAATAAACTGGCTGAATTCATATACACTGTATCAAGACAAAACAGATGAATGGATGAATGAAAATATAGATGAAGAATTCTCCAAAAATAGATCAAAGGCAATGAACTTGTTACAAGATGAGACAGAATTACAAGAGATAGTAAGATTAGTTGGTAGAGATGCCTTATCTGAGCCTGACCAACTTAAGCTTGAAGCAACTAAGTCCCTAAGAGAAGACTACTTGCAGCAAAATGCTTTCCATGATGTAGATACATTCTGTTCATTACAAAAACAAAACAAGATGCTTAAAGTAGTACTACAATACTATGATGAAGGCCTAAGAGCATTAGATAATGGAGTTTATCTAAGGGATATTGAAAATATGAAAGTTAGAGATAGGATTGCCAGAGCTAAAAATATACTTGAAGAAAATATTGACCAAATTGATGAAATAGGAAAAGAGCTTAAGGAAGAAGTAGATAATTTAATAAGCAAAGGAGGTATCCTTGATGCTTAAAGAATACAAAACAGTAAGTGAAGTAGTTGGACCCTTGATGATAGTAGAAGGTGTAGAAGGTGTCAAATACGAAGAACTTGTTGATATTCAATTACAAACAGGTGAAAAGAGAAGAGGTAGGGTACTTGAAATAGACGGAGACAAGGCCATGATTCAGTTATTTGAAGGGTCAACTGGTATCAATCTAAAGAATACTTCTGTAAGATTTCTTGGTAGACCCCTAGAATTAGGTGTCTCAATGGATATGATTGGTAGAACATTTGATGGTCTTGGTAGACCAAAGGATGATGGGCCAAGTATCATACCTGAAAAAAAGATAGATACAAATGGTATACCCATTAATCCAGTTTCAAGAGACTACCCTGATGAGTTTATTCAAACAGGTATATCTTGTATAGATGGATTGAATACCTTGGTAAGAGGGCAAAAGTTACCTATATTTTCAGGTTCAGGTTTGCCTCATAACCAAGTAGCAGCACAGATTGCAAGACAGGCTAATGTAGTAGGTACAGACGAAAAATTCGCCGTAGTATTTGCTGCAATGGGTATTACATTTGAGGAAGCACAATTCTTTATGGATGACTTTAATCGTACAGGTGCCATAGATAGGGCAGTACTATTTATGAATCTTGCAGATGACCCAGTCATAGAAAGAATAGCTACTCCACGTATGGCTCTTACATGCGCAGAGTATTTAGCTTTTGAAAAGGATATGCATGTTCTTGTAATAATGACAGATATGACAACATATGCAGAGGCACTTAGGGAGACGTCAGCAGCTAGAAAAGAAGTACCAGGTAGACGTGGTTACCCAGGCTACCTTTACACAGACCTTTCTACAATATATGAAAGAGCAGGTAGGATTAGAGGAAGAAATGGTTCTATAACCCAAATTCCAATTCTTACAATGCCTGAGGATGATATAACTCACCCAATACCAGACTTAACAGGCTATATAACCGAGGGTCAGATAATACTTTCTAGGGATCTTTACAAGAGAGGCATAGAGCCTCCAATAAATATAGTTCCCTCCTTATCAAGACTTAAGGATAAGGGTATAGGTAAAGGGAAGACAAGAGAAGATCACGCTGATACCATGAACCAACTATATGCAGCTTATACATCTGGTATAGAAGCAAGGGAATTAGCTACAATACTAGGTGAAACAGCCTTATCAGATGCAGATAAAGCATTCTCAAAGTTTGCAGAAGCTTTTGATGAAAAATATGTAAATCAGGGATATTACAACAATAGAAATATTAATGATACTTTAGATTTGGGTTGGGAATTGCTTAAGATTATTCCAAGGAATGAACTTAAGAGAATCAGGGATGAATATCTTGATAAATATCTCCCAATGGATGATAAAGGGGCTGAGTAGATGGCTAGGTTAAATGTTAACCCTACTCGTATGGAGCTCTCACAGCTTAAAACCAGGTTAACTACAGCAACACGTGGCCATAAGCTTTTAAAGGATAAACAAGATGAGCTTATGAGGAGATTCATCGAGTTAATAAGAAAAAACAAAGCCCTAAGACAAGAGGTGGAAGAAGAGCTGGGAGCTTCTTTCAAGGAATTCTTGTTAGCCAGTGCTGTGATGTCTCCTGAGATGATGGAAGAAGCCGTAGCTATATCAAAAGAGAAAATTACAGTAGATATTAAGAAGAGAAATGTTATGAGCGTACTTGTTCCAGTGATGACTTTTCAAAGAGAGTATGAAGATGATGAAGGAAGCATATATCCATATGGTTTTGCCCAGACTTCTTCAGATTTGGATGATGCCATAGCCAAGCTATATAGTATCATGCCAAAGCTATTGGAATTAGCTGAAATAGAGAAGGCTTGTCAACTGATGGCTGACGAGATCGAAAAGACTAGAAGAAGGGTTAATGCCCTGGAATACAGAATAATTCCAGATTTAGAGGAGACAATCAGATTCATAAGAATGAAACTTGATGAAAATGAAAGAGCAACAATCACACGTCTCATGAAGGTTAAAGATATAATCAATAAATAAAGTAAGGGATACTGATTTAAATCAGTATCCCTATATTTCTGTCTATTTATTTGTAATAATTGTCAGTGTCCTTAGGTAAGCCCTTTTTCTCTAGAAGGTATTCAACTATGTCTTTTATTATAGAATAGATAAAGACAAATAATGGTACACCTATTACCATACCTATAAATCCAAATAGCTTACCAGCTACAAGGAGTGAAAAGAGAATCCAAAAGGCGGATATACCAAGAGAATCACCTAATATATATGGGCCAATAATATTACCATCAACCTGTTGGATAACCAGTATTATAAGCAAAAACCATAAGGCCTGTATTGGGGATACAAATAGTATTATAAAGAAAGACGGAATAGCCCCTATAAATGGACCGAAAAACGGAATAATATTTGTAATCCCTATGATAAATGATATTAATAATGTATAAGGCATATTAAATATGGTTAAGACAATAAATAACAGGATCCCAACTATCGTGGAGTCGAGTATCTTTCCGCTTAAGAACCTACCAAAGATATGATCTGCCCTCCTAGTGAGTTGAAATATCTTATCTCTAACCCTTTCAGAAAACAAGCCTGTAGTAACTTTTTTAGACAAAGCAAGGAATCTTTCTTTTTCAAATAAAACGTATATAGAAACTATGACACCTAAAACTATATTCCAAATACTCGATAGGATTCCCATAGTAATATTGCCTAATTTAGGTAGTAGTCCAGTAGCAAAGTTAATAATATAATTAACAAATTCATTCCATTTTGTCAGTATTATATTGTAGTACTCTTGTTGAATATCAAATTCATTTGTAAACCTTATAATTTCTCTACTAATTTCTGTAACGTATGAAGGAATATCATTAATCAAACCTACAACTGAAGCAACCAGCTGTGGTAATACAAATTTTGTAAATAGATATAGAAGAAATAATACAAGAGTATAGGTCAGTAGTAGTCCAATTACCCTGCCTAGTTTTTTAGTTTTTTCCTTAGTAAACATACTTTTTAAGAGATAATTCTCAAAGAATTCCAAGAAAAAATTAAATAAATAAGCCAAAACAAATCCTATTATAACAGGATATAGAATACTTATGTATTTACCAATTTGTATTTTGAACTGGCTTACCTCAGAAGCTATGAGATAAAATATTATACTAATAAATCCAACTATTAGAGAATATATAGCAATGGTATTGTAGCGTTCGTTCCACTTAAATTTCATGTATTCACTCCTTAGAAGTAGTTGCATTGTCCATATCATACCAAAAAATCAATAGCATATCCATATAAACATCTATTTATCTGCAGATTTTTTTGTTGTCTTTCTTAAGTAATGGGTATAATCATTAATAATATATTTTAAGGAGGATAATAATGAAAATAGATATATGGTCGGATATTGCATGTCCATTTTGCTATATAGGTAAGAGAAATCTTGAATTGGCGTTAAAGAATTTTGAATCAGAGGATGAAGTAGAGATTATCTATCACAGCTACCAACTAGATCCAAATGCAAAGAAAGAAGGCAAAAGAGATTCTGTAGAAGACTTGGCCAATAAATATGGTTCTAGTATGGAAAAAGCTCAGCAAATGGTAGACAGAGTAATATCTATGGCTAAGGATGTAGGACTTCATTATAATTACGATGCTATTGTAAATACCAACACTTTAGATGCCCATAGGCTTAGCCATTATGCTAAGAAGTTTAATAAGGATAAAGAAATAGTAGAAGAGTTATTCAGGGCACATTTTATAGAAGGATTGGATATTGGAGATATAGATGTATTAGGAAAATTGGGAGATAGGGTAGGGCTGGATAGTGAGGATATTAAGAATGTATTAAAGTCAGAGGAATTTATCTCAGAAGTAGATACAGATAAATATATGGCAAGTCAATACGAAATCACTAGTGTCCCATTTTTTATCTTTAATGATAAATATGCAATCTCGGGAGCACAACCACCAGAAGCATTTTTAGATACAATGAAAAAATCAAGTGAATGAACAAAGGGGACGTGAAACTTCTTACTCGACTTCATTCATCCCATTAGGAGAAAGAGACCATAAGAGGTCTCTTTTTTTGAAAGAACATGACAAATATATAGCACTAAATGCAATATATAATTTGCATTTCCGACAATATATAGTATACTATTATTAATGGAGGTGGTGTCTTTGAAAAACATGCGGTTGAGAATCGCTCGAATCGAAAAAGATTTATCTCAAGAGGATTTAGCAAACATGGTAGGTGCCACTAGACAGACTATTGGTCTTATCGAAGCAGGAAGGTATAATCCTTCATTAAATTTATGTATAGCTATTTGCAAGGCCACAGGAAAGACATTAAATGATCTATTTTGGGAGGGAATGGAAGATGATGAATACAGATAGTAAAAGAGATGAACGAGAGCATAAACTACTGACAGAATCCCTGGCGGCAGCAGGGGCTATAGCATACTTCTATGGCATATTTGTCTTGATATTCAAGCTAATAAAGACTAAAGATTTTTCTAGTGTGTATGTGGAATTTGGATTAATAATGATTATGGCTATTACAATGTTTATTCACCGTACTCTAACAAGGAACTATGATATACCTAAAACATTAAGCGGTAAAGTCTTAGCTACAGGAAGTACTAAGGAAGATAAAAGAGCAAGAATATCTTATTATACAATAGATGCCTTGAAATCCTCCATCTTCTGGACTTTCTTTAATTATATACGGAAAGGTCCTGAAGGACTCTTGTTTAAAAGTTTGAACAGCTATGTAGGGATTTTCATTGATGGAGCACTTACATTTGTAGTATTCCTTACCCTGAACTATCTTTGGTATGAAAATAATGTTAAAAGATACAATGCTTACTGCCAATCATTGGAAGATGAACTTGATGCTGAAGATGATTCATATGATGACTGGTGGGAAAGTACAGATCCTTTTAATGAATCAAAAGATATACTTGATAAAACCGAATGCCCAAACTGCGGAGAAGTGCATGATATAGATTATCCAAAGTGTCCCAAATGTAAATACAATTATTACCCTAAAAAGGGAGATATGAATAAATAATGGGACTAAGATTTAAGGCAGAGTATATACTTATGAAAAATATAAAATCGGGGCCTGCCTTGTGCCATACAGTTGAGATTTCCAAAATGTTGATTTTGAGAAATATCACTGTAAGGGTATCCACGATTTTGCATTCCAATCGGGGACATTCCTCAGACAGATAGACCGTCTTGCAGAGGTGTGTCCCCTTTCCTTTACTAGCCTAGTACTACCTTACTTTCTTCTTCTATAAATTGATTCTTGTACAATTCGTAATAATATCCTTTGCTATTGATTAGTTCCTTGTGAGTGCCTGATTCCAATATCTTACCATCATCTATAACCAATATCTTATCTGCATTTCTTATGGTTGATAATCTGTGAGCTATTACAAAACTGCTTCTTCCTTCTAATACATTTTGAATGGCATCTTGGATGATTTTTTCAGTTTCTGTATCTATTGAGGAAGTTGCCTCATCTAGTACAAATAGCCTTGGGTTTCTTACTATGGCTCTAGCAAAGGATAGGAGTTGCTTTTGACCAGTGGATAGCAAATTTCCGCCTTCTCCCACTTCTGTATCATATCCTTTTTCCATATTCACGATAAAATCATGGGCATTTACTAATTTACATGCTTCTATAATATCTTCATCGCTTGCATTTAAATCTCCATATCTTATATTATCCCTAATAGTTCCACTGAAAAGATGAGGGGACTGGAGTACATAGCCTAGATTTTCGTGTATCCAGTTCTGTGGCATATCCTTGTAATTGATCCCATCTATTAGGACCTCACCAGAAGTTGGCTCATAAAATCTACAAAAGAGATTTACTATAGTTGACTTACCAGCACCTGTTTCGCCTACTAAGGCTATAGTCTCTCCAAATTTTACTTTTAAGTTGAAGTCTTTAAGAATATCTTCCCCATCTTTATACGCAAATGAAACATTCCTAAATTCTAGATTCCCCTTTATATGAGGCCAGTTCTCCTTTTTAGGGTTAAATATATCACCATACTTTGCTATTACTTCTTCGCTATCAATAATATCGGGTACCTCATTCAATAATGAGAATACTCTTTCAGCAGAAGCTTGTGCGGATTGAATCTCTGCAAAGATTATAGCCATTTGTCTAATAGGTTCAAATAATTGTGTTGTATATGATATAAAAGCAACCAATGTTCCATAGGAGATAATCTCCCTTATAACAAAGCTACCACCAAAGTTAATAGCAAGTGCGGTACCTATACTTCCTAATATCAGTACAATAGGTAGATATATTGATGAAAGTATAGTAGCCCTTATAGCACTCTTTCTCATATTAGATGTAGTTTCTGAGAATTCTCTAAGATTGATATCCTCTCTTACTAAGGTTTTAGTAGTTTTAGCTCCTTGTATATCTTCATTAAAAGCAGCTGTTATTTGAGAATTTATTTTCCTTACATTTCTTTGTGCATTAAGTATCCTCTTTTGAAAATAAGCACTTGTTAATGCGACAAAGGGAACAACTGTTAAAGCAATAAGTGCTAATTTCCAGTTAAGTATAAGCATTGCTATTGTCACACCCAGCATCATGGTTATTCCCCAGGAAAAGTCTACTAAACTCCAAGAGATAGTCTCGCTTAATCTTTGTATATCTGATGTCATTCTAGACATTAACCAACCTACAGCATTCTTATCATAATAAGAAAGTGGGAGCATCTGTAGCTTTTCAAATCCTATTTTTCTAATATCATAGGCCATCTGAGTTTCCAGCTTACCAGCCATTGAGATAAATAGATATATGGTTATAGAGAAGAAAAAGGCTGCTAATAGGTAGACAAGGCCAAAGATAGGAAGCCCCTGGCTAGTACCTTTTTCTACAAAGTTGTCTATGGCATATTTCGTTAAAAGTGGAAATATGGTATCCATAGCACCGACAAATATCATCATAGTTATTATTTTTATAAATTGAGCTTTATAAGGTATTAAAATCTTAAAAAAATCTTTCCATATACTAAGATTTATTTTTTCATTTATTATATGTTCGTTCTCCATTTATACCTCCAAAATATTATTACATAGCATCCTCGTAGGAGGATTGGATTGTGTAGACCCTTTTATACAGGCCTTCTTCCTTAATTAAATCCTTATGTTTCCCACTTTGTATGATCCTCCCCTTATCCAATACATAGACCATATCTGCACCTGCAACAGTAGATATTCTATGGGATATGATTATAGTGGTAGATTTATTTTGTCTTAGTTTTAATGCTTCCCGTATGGAAATATCTGTTGATGTATCCACTGCTGATAAGGAATCATCAAAAATCACAATTGGACAATCATTTATTATAGTCCTGGCTATGGCCATTCTCTGTTTTTGCCCTCCTGATAGAGAAACACCACGTTCACCAACCAAAGTCTCATATTTATCTTCAAAGGAGTTGATATCATCATGGATAGAAGCAATTTTGGCAGCATCATAGACCTTGTTATCAGAGTATTTTGGATTGGCTAGTCTAATATTTTCCTTAATAGTCTTGGCATAGAGGAAGGGTTCTTGCAATACTAGACCTACATTTTTCCGTATCCAATGCTTGTCAATTTCCTTTAACTCAATACCATCTAATCTAATACTGCCACTTGAATATTCATATAATCTTGGGAGTAAATGCATCAATGAGCTTTTACCTGATCCAGTAGGTCCTATAAAAGCAATGGTCTCACCTTGATTCACCTTGAAAGTGATATCTTTTATTACTGGATTATTCTTTTCATATTCAAAGTACACATTGTTAAACTCGATATTCCCTGTGATAATAGGTTCTTCACCATTCTCTACTAAGACTTCAATTGGCTCCATTAGGATTTCATCGATTCTCTTTAGTGATACAAAGGCTTTCCCCATATCTGTTAGGGTACGTCCCATTTGCCTAACAGGCCAGACTAACATACCTATATAGCTGGTAAATGCAACTAATGTACCTAAGGTTATATTTCCTCTAACAGCCAGGTAACTACCATATACCATTACTAGACCTATTTGAAAGAAGCTTATAAAATCAGATATAGCCCAGTAGCTGGCTAGATTTATTATCAACTTAGTAGTTAGATCTCTGTGTTCCACATTCCTATTATCAAAAATATCCATTTCATACTTTTGCCTGGCAAAGGCTTTTACAACTCTTATACCAGTTAGGTTTTCCTGTAATGTAGTAGAAAGTTTTGCCTCAGCTTCATCTGATGCGGTAAAATCTTTTTTTACCTTTCTGAAAAATAATACTGCAAATATAAAAGTAATAGGCAAAACGGATATAGATATAAGCGCCATTCTAGGGCTCAAGCTAACCATAATACTAATAGTGAATATAAGCATAAAAGAAGATCCCACAACCTCCATTACTTGTATAGCTAAAAACCTTCTAATAGTGTCCACATCAGAGGTACATCTTTGGATGAGTTCTCCTGTTTCAGCAGATACATGATATTCATAGGGTAGTTTTTGAATATGGTCATATAGTTGGTTCTTGATATTCTCGGCAATGCTCTCGGCTGATTTACTTGACATTGTGTTTTTAAGATAGAGAAATATCCCCCTTAAAACAGTAATAAATATGATTATTAATCCAACTATCCATAAATTTTCTCTTAAATTTTCTCTAGCTCCTAATAGGTTTACCAAATATATTATACTTTCATTTTCAATAATTGACTCCCCAATTATAGAGTCAATGGTTGTTCGTATAACAAGGGGACTTAATAGTGTGATCCCTTGTGACAGTATAATGGCAAGTATCCCTATAGAGTACATCAAACCATAACCCTTAGTAAATTTTAATAATTTTTTAAGATCCTTCAAAGAATTCCCTCCTTTAGACAAGTAAAGACCATAGGCAATAATATCCTATGGTCTAAAAATGCGCACAAAAAATATGCAATAATGCAAAATAAAAAAGCCATAGGCATAGACCTATGGCAAAAATACAAGTTTATTTGTTAAGCATTATGCATAGGTCGTGCAATCAAATTTAGTTTTACTAATTTTCCACTACTTAATCTAACTCTTAACATGGTCACGACCTCCTTTCATTTATTCAGCAACTATAATTATAATCTGAAACTTTTGAAAAATCAACACATATTTACTAAATCTAGAAAATGTTTCTCAAGATATTCATTTAATTATAGAAAGCTCCTAATTATATGACTCAGAATATCTATTTTAGAGGATAAGAAGTATTAATCAGCCAAACCCAAGATTTCTAAAAAGTCTTGGGTTTGGCTATATTTTCTTAAAAATTATAATAAGGAGTCTTCTAATTTTTTTATATCTAAGATTTTGAATTTATTTCTATAGAAGTCTATAATTCTTTCTTCTTTCATATTGACTAATTCACGTGATAAAGATGGCCTAGGGATATTTAATAGCTCAGCCATTTTAGCCCTACTATATGGGAGAATTATAAAGCTTGATTTTTGTGCATTGTACTCATGAAGCAGGATGTTGGCAATCTTTTTACGCAAGGAATCAAAGGACAAATTAGTCAACCGATTATTTAACATTAGGATTCTATTTGATAAAACCCCCATAAAGTTTTTAATAACCTTTGGGTTATTTGCCATCATCTTTACAATATCTTCTCTCTTAATATACATAACTTCAGAAATACTAGAAGAAATTACAGTTGCAGGATAAACATGCTTATCAGAAAATACTAGGGCTTCTCCAAATACATTACCAGCTGAAAAATGATTTATAGTTACAACTTTTCCTGATGGGAAAGGTTTATGGATTTCAATGTCTCCAGAGAGGATAATTCCTAAACTATCACAATCATCATTTTCTATGGCAATTAGCTCATCTTTTCCATAGTTTTTAATAGTATATTCCAGAGAACTCATAGTCTCTCTTATTTGTGATTCTTCAAGATCTTTAAAAAGTACACAATTTGTAAGGCTTTTTATATATCTGATCAATTAATCCACTCCTATTTTTCTCTTAAGAATAGATTATCATAATTGTTGATTTACTACAATTAGTCGTTCAAATTTTTACCAGACAGCATATAGATAATTAAAAGGGTCAGATGTATTAGAAGTTCAAAAGAGACTGTGGATAGAAGGATATTATCATTCATCATTGGACGGGATATATGGAGAAGGGATGAAAAAAGCATTGATTGAATCTCTCAAAAGTAAAAAAATTCCTGAAACTGACCAAATAGATGAAAGAATATATGAAGAATTAGGAATTGTTTTGATGGATTAAATAAAGATAGGTCCTTTGGACCTATCTTTGTTTATAACTATTATAGATTTGTTCCACTTGGAGGTTGTTGTCCTCCAGCCATGTTTTGTTGAGCCATTCTTACTAAGTTTTTAGTCATATATCCACCAACATAACCATTTTGTCTAGATGGAAGATTACCCTTATCTAATGTATCGTAATTTGCCATTCCTAATTCATTAGCTATTTCTAATTTCATTTGGTTCAGAGCTTGACGAGCCTCAGGTACTACTAATTTATTACTATTATTGTTGTTGTTATTGTTATTTGACATTTAATTTCTCCTTTCAAATTTGTTTTGTTAATAATTTTGTCTACTAGTATTATGTGTAAATGTTTTATTAATAATCATGTAAAAAAAGCTAGAATAAGAAGTGTTTTCAATAAAAGCCAAAAAAATGAATTTAAATATAAAATTAACATACCCTTATACACCATTTCTGGATAAGTGAGTATTATGTTAATGTGAGTTAACATTTCAACTATAAATGAAAGGGTAGATGCATTTATGAAAAATAATAAAGGTGACAACAATCCAATAGTTAGCAATAAAAAGATAGAACAATTAGAAGGATACTATAGACAAAACACAGGTCCAGGAAAGAAAATGACGGATGATCACGGTGTAAAGGTTTCTAATGATAATCAATCTTTAAGAGCTGGAAGACGAGGACCGCTATTATTCCAAGACTTTCATTTTTATAAAAAACAATCACGTTTTCATAGGGAACGTATCCCAGAAAAGGTAGTGCATGCAAGAGGGTTTGGAGCTCATGGTGAATTTGAACTTCATAAATCCATGAGAAAATATACTATAGCTAAATTTTTACAAGAACCTGGTAGTAAAACCCCTGTATTTACGAGATTTTCAACCTTTATTGGTAGTAAAGGCTCTAAGGATACAGCAGTAGATATACGTGGATTTGCAAATAAGTTCTATACAGAAGAAGGAAATTATGATATGTTAGCACTTCAATTTCCTGTTTTCATCCTAAATGATGCAATGAAGTTTATGGATGTCACCCATGCCATAAAACCAGATCCAAAAACAGATATTCCACAAGCTACTGGAGCTCATGATAGATTCTGGGATTATGTAGCAAACAATCAAGAATCAGCTCACATGGTGATGTGGTTGATGTCCATGAGAGGTAGGCCAAGAAGCTGGCGTATGATGGAAGGCTGGCCTATTAATGCATTTAGGTTTATTAATGCACAGGGAAAATCAACATTTGTAAGATTTGCACTAAAACCAAGGTTGGGAGTGCATGGACTCTTATTAGAAGAAGCTAACATTATTGGTGGGCTGGACCCGGATTTCCATCGTCGTGATATAGTAGAAGCTATAGAAAAAGGTGCATATCCAGTATATGATGTTGGTGTACAATTAATCCCTGAAGAGGATGAGTTCAAGTATGATTTTGATGTTTTAGATGCTACAAAACATTGGCCTGAGGAAGTTATACCTGTTGAAATAATTGGTAGATTAACACTAAATAAAGTGACGGAGAATTTCTTTGCAGAAGAAGAACAATCCGTATTTGATCCAGCACACCTTGTTCCTGGAATTGATTTTTCCAATGATCCAGTCTTACAAGGTAGAGCTTTTGCCTATAGGGATACAGAATATCACAGACTAGGGGCGAATTTAAATGAAATTCCAATTAATAAGCCTATCGTTGAAGTAAACACAAACAATAGAGATGGAGAAGATAAATATATTATAGATACAGACTTTGTAGCTTATCATGAAAACTCCTTAGCTGGCAATACGCCTGCAATCTCAACTCCAGAAGAAGGTGGATATTTCCATTATCCAGAAAGGGTAGAAGGACATATAACTAGAGAATTTCCTAGTGAATCCTTTGATGATCATTTTTCACAAGCAAGAATGTTTTGGAATAGTTTAGCAGATTTTGAAAGGAAGGATTTGCTAGAGTCATTTACTTTCCATCTACAATATGTAAAGAGTAGATCAGTTAGACAGCAAAATGTGGAAATGTGGGCTAATGTAGATAGAGGGATGGCTTGTATACTTGCAGACAA
>CAZXWU010000004.1:0-10597 GCA_964644495.1 uncultured Tissierella sp. | reverse complement strand
GACAACCTTGGTGTAGATCGACCAAGAGCTACACACCTACCCGTATCAAAAAGCTCCCCAGCTATTAGCCTGGCAAATACAGCCTACTATGCTTATACACAAAAAGTAGCTGTGCTAATTGCTAATGGATTTAATGGCAGAGAAGTAAGAAGCACTCTAAGTATTTTAGAGAGACATGGTGTATTTGTAGATATTGTAAGTGAAAAACTAGGTATAGTAATAGGTGATGATGGAACAAGATTAAAGGTAGATGAGACTTTCTTAACAAAACATGATCCATCACTATATGATTCAATCTATCTTGTTGGAGGTAATGCAGACAATCAAGATAAATTTGATCAAAATGTTAAAGAATTTTATTATAGGGCCTATGACTTCCTAAAACCTATAGGAGTAGCTACTACAGGAGAAGACTATATCAAATATAAAGATTACAATAATTTCTTAGGTGTTGTCTTTGCAAGGGGTAATCCAAATTTTGAAAATGAATTCGTTAATGCAATTGCCGAACAACGATTCTGGAATAGAAAATAGTATAAATACAAATAATATTTTAGGCTCAGAAAAGCTCCCTCTAGGTTAGGGGGCTTTTTATTGAATTTAGTAATTTACTGTAGTATAATAAAATCTTACAGACGGAAAAGGAGTGGATAAGCAATTGAAGGAATTATTTGACTTGTTTATGATATTTTTTAAAATTGGAGGATTTACCTTTGGTGGTGGGTATGCAATGCTTCCAGCCATACAAAAAGAGTTTGTAGAAGATAGAGATTGGGCAACTGAGGAAGAAATAATTGATTATTATGCAATAGGTCAATGTACCCCTGGGATCATAGCTGTGAATACAGCAACATTCATAGGATATAAGAGAAAAGGGATAATAGGTGGTATATCTGCATCCCTTGGCATGGTTGCACCATCCTTAATAATAATTACAACTATAGCAAGCTTCTTTAAAGAGTTTCAAGACATCCAAGTAGTTCAACATGCTTTTGGTGGTATTAGAGTTGTTGTGGCAGCCTTAATAGCCAATACAGTAATAAATATGGCTTCTCAATCTATCAAGGACTGGATAGGTATCATATTATTCATATTATCATTCTTAGTAGTAGCAATATTGAATGTTTCCCCAATTATAATTGTTGCCACTTCTAGTATTACAGGTATTATTAGATGTAGAAATTTAGATATGGGTGGAGAAAGATAATATGCTATTATTAAAATTATATTTTATATTCTTTAAAATCGGTTTGTTTTCAGTCGGGGGAGGCTTAGCAACTTTACCATTTTTACAGCAGGAGATTGTACTTAAATATGGTTGGATTACATCTGAAGAATTGATGAACATGATTGCAATTTCAGAGTCCACACCAGGACCTATAGGTATAAATACTGCTACATATGTAGGCTATAGTACTGCAGGGGTCTTTGGGGGTTTAATGGCTACTTTAGGTATGGTAACACCTTCAATTATTATAATAGTAATAATTGCCCACTATTTTGCAAAATTTAGTGAAGAACCCTTAGTTAAATCTGCCTTCTATGGTATTAGACCTGCAGTTGCAGGCCTTATAGGAGCAGTAGGTTTCCAATTAGCTAGAATAGAGTTATTTAGCCCTGAATCATATGGTTTAACAAATAATATGCTAAATTTTTTTAATTTAAAAGCAATATTATTATTTGGACTTATGTTTATCGCTATAAGAAAGCTTGATAAACACCCAATAACATATATATTAGTCGCTGCGACCATAGGAATAATATTTAAGTTTTAACATTATAAAGAGTTGCCTTAATTATTATGTTTTGATATCATATCTATATGGGTAGTAATGATATACGACAGATTGTTAGTCGAAAATCATATTAAGGAGGAAATCAAATGAACGCAATGACACAAGATAACTTAAGGTCAGCATTTGGTGGAGAAAGTATGGCTCATATGAGGTACAGAATATGGGGTGAAAAAGCTAAGAAAGAAAGCTTTCCTACAGTCGCTAGATTATTTTTAGCTACTTCTGATGCTGAAGAAGTACATGCTACATTACACTTTAATGCAATGAAAGATGTCAAAGGGGATTATGCAGTAACATCTATGGCAGGCTTTGGTTTAACTAGTACTTCTGAAAATCTTCAAGGAGCTATAGACGGAGAAGTTTTTGAGTACACACAAATGTATCCTGCTTACATAGCAGTAGCTGAGATGCAAGAAGAAAAGTCAGCAGTTAGGGCTATGAAATATGCTATCGAAGCTGAAAAAGTTCATGCTAAACTATTTGGCATAGCTAAGGAAGCTGTTGACCAAGGTAATGACTTAGAAGCAGATAGAATTTCATTATGTCCAATTTGTGGATTTATTTCTTTAACTGGGGAAGAAGATACTTGTCCTTTATGTAATGCTAAAAGAGAATTATTTGTAGAATACTAAAAAAAGACACCTAATTAGGTGTCTTTTTTTTAGGAAAACATTTGTCTATATGCTAAAATAATTTGGAGGGATACTTATGTATAAGGAAAAAGTTGTTTTGAAGCTTGAAACAGGACTTCATGCTAGACCAGCATCAGAGCTAGTAAGAGTAGCATCAAAATTTACTTCTGACATAAAACTTATAAAGAATGGTGAAGAATATAATGCTAAGAGTATCATGGGATTATTGAGTATTGGCGCAGGAAAAGGTGCCATATTCACCATTATAGCAGAGGGTATAGATGCTAAAGAGGCTGTAGAATATATTAAACATATAATCTCTAGAAAAGATTGATTAGGAGAGGAAGTATATGAAAGGGATAGGAGTTTCCCCTGGAATTGCAAGTGGCAAAGTATTTTTATATGAAGAATACAAGCCAACAATAGAATATAGAAAGGTTCAATCCATAGATAATGAGATACAAAGATTAAAATCTGGGATTGACATAGCTAAAGCTGAGATAGAAGAACTCTATAGTGACAACAAAGCAAGCCTTGGTGATGATATTGAGATATTTACAGCCCATATAGAAATATTAGAGGACCCGGAATTATTAAATATGGCATTAGGATTAATAAAAAAGGAAGAGGCAAATGCAGAATGGGCTATTTTACAGACTATCAATTCTTTCATCTCAATCTTCCAAAGAATTGATAATGACTATATGAAATCTAAGATTATAGATCTTAGAGATGTATCTTCCCGTTTAATAAAAGCTTTGATCGGGGATAAGACTGAATATTTTTCAAAGATGGATGAAGGCTCTATTTTAGTTGCTAAAGAATTGACTCCTTCTTACATATTGAATATAGATAAAAGTAAAGTTAAGGGAATAATTACAGAATCTGGTGGACTAACATCCCATTCAACCATAATATCCAGGGCAAAAAATATACCTATGGTTATTGGTGTAAATGGGATTACAAAAGTGGTGAATAATGGAAAGCAAATTATCCTTGATGGTTCAGATGGCCAGGTAATTATAAACCCTAATGAAAAACAAGTAAAGAAATATGACGGAATAATCAAGAATGAAGGCAAAAGGAATTTGGAACTAAGGAAATTTCTAAAGGGAGAGTCTATTACTAAAGATGGATTTACCACAAGAGTAATGGGTAATATTACAAGTCCAGATGATATTGAAAGTGTCATAGAATCTGGTGGTGAAGGGGTAGGTCTATTTAGAACTGAAAATCTGTATTTCCACAAAATGCCAAGTGAAGATGAACAATATAATATATATAGGAAAGCCTTAGATTTACTAGATGGTAAACCTCTAACCATAAGAACACTTGATATAGGCGGTGACAAGAGGACAGCTTATTTAAATTTGCCAAAAGAAGAGAATCCATTTTTAGGTTATCGTGGCATAAGGGTTTCTTTAAAAGAACAGGAGATATTTAAGACTCAATTAAGAGCAATTTATAGAGCAAGTAAGTATGGAGATATTAAGATTATGTTCCCAATGGTTTGTGACCTAAATGAGATAAAAAAGGTTAAGCTTATTATTGATCAGGTAAAGAAGCAGCTAAGAAGTGAAAAGATAGCTTTTAACGAGGATATAAAAATTGGGATTATGGTTGAGACCCCGTCGGCAGCTATTCACTCACGTATATTTGCTAAAGAGGTGGATTTCTTTAGTATTGGTACTAACGATTTAATTCAATATACATGTGCGGTTGATAGAGGAAATCAAAATGTAGCTTACCTATATGACCAATTTAACCCAGCTGTGTTAAAGCTTATTAAAATGACAATAGACAGTGGTCATGATGCTGGTATAAAGGTTTCCATGTGTGGTCAAGCTGCTAGTAATGAAAAACTGATTCCCTTATTTTTGGCTATGGGCTTAGATGAATTTAGTATGGATTCAGCCAGTATTTTGAAGAGTAAGTATATCATAAAGACTAGCTCTAGAGATCAAATTACAGAAGAATTGGATACAATTTTAGATTTATATACAGGAGAAGAAGTCGAGAATTATCTGGATAAGTGTTTAAATATAAAATAAATCAATATTATGATTATCGATTAAATATTAGCTTATTAGGAATAATAAAGATAGATTAAATTAGGAGGTTGTTTAATGGATTTAAGACTCTTTATTATAGCTATAACACCAGGAATCGTACTCCTAGTAGCTATTTATTTAACTGATAGATTGGATAGAGAACCTATTAAGTTATTGTTACTTACCTTCGCACTTGGAGCTTTAGCTGTTATCCCAGCAATAATAGTTGAAGAGATACTTATTAGGTTCAATATATTTACAGGGGTTTTAGCTGCTGCCTATAATGCATTTATAGTAGCATCTTTAACTGAAGAATTCTTCAAAAGATTAGTAGTCCTTAAGTTGCCATATAAGACAAAATATTTCAATGAAAAATTAGATGGTATAGTCTATGGAGTCTTTGCTTCTATGGGATTTGCTACAGTTGAAAATATTATGTATGTGGCATTTAGATATACCAACAACCCATTTATAGGTTTGTACAGGGGAATATTCTCTGTACCCGCTCATGCCGCTTTTGGAGTTACCATGGGCTATTATCTATCATTAGCTAGATTTGAAACAGATGACAAGAAAAAAGCCTCATATATGAGAAAGTCATTAATAATGCCAATACTATTTCATGGGATATTTGATTTTATATTGATGATTGAATACCAACAATTGTTAGTACTATTTGTTCCCTATGTATTAATTATTTGGTTTATAAATGCAAGAAAACTTTCAAAGTTTGTATTTGATTCAAGAAGTAGAATCACTAGAAGAAAGGAATAAATCATTATTACATAAATGTTGAACCAATGCCCATTAAAGTGTAGAATAAATATAAGTGGATAAATATTTGAGAACTAGGTGGTTATATGAAAAAAAGGTCACTATATATTATTTTATTGTTATTTATACTATCAATAATTGTCTTCAGGGGTATTCTTGTAGATGAGGTCGATTTTGTAGATGATGATGATACGGTTAATCATATTGATGATATTATTGATGATAAAGATCTTGAAGAGAATATTGAAGAAATAGAAGAGATTCTTGAACCGATAAATATAGATATTTTAGCTGTAGGGGACATTATGTTTCATATGCCTCAGATTAACTCTGGTCAAATTGCTATAGGTCAATATGATTTCAAGCCAATCTTTAGGCATGTTAAAGAATATATACAAGATGCTGATCTTGCCCTAGCTAACTATGAGACTGTTACTCTTTCATCCAGGCCTTATTCAGGATTTCCTAGATTTAATAGTCCTCATGAGACGATTGAATCCCTAGAATATGCTGGATTTGATGTCTTATCAACTGCCAACAATCATAGTCTAGACCAAGGTAAAGAAGGCATTATTTCCACTATAGAAGCTATAAAGGCTAATGGGATGAACTATGCTGGTACAAACTTGGACAAGGGTATGGAACCATTAGTGATGGATGTTGAAGGCATAAGGATTGGGATTTTATCATATACATATGGATTGAATGGACTAGATTCACTACTGAATGCCGAGGAATTATCCTATATGGTAAATCTAATAGATGAGGAAAAAATCAAAGAAGACATAGAAGAATTAAAAAATAATGATGTAGACCTAATCCTATCATATATACATTGGGGGCATGAATATCATCATCAACCATCAGACTATCAGTTAAAACTGGGTAGAGACATGGTCCATTGGGGTATAAACATAGTGTTTGGTAGCCACCCCCATGTCGTCCAGAAGTCTGAAATAATTGAGATAGATGGCAGAGATAATTTCATAATCTACTCTATGGGTAACTTTTTATCCAATCAAAGAGAGGTCACAATGGGAAATCCATATACTGAAGATGGTGTGATGGTAAAGTTAGCTATAGAGAAGGATTTAGAAGAAAATGAGACAATAATTAAAGACGTTGAATATATACCAACATGGGTCTATAGATATAGTGAAGACGGAAGGTATTTATATGAAATATTACCTGTAGAAGATGTTATTGATGGTATAATAGGTCTAGATATCAATGGGGCTATTAAAAGCAGGATTGAAAAATCCTTCAATGATACAAAAAGCGTCTATGGATATTAGATAAAATAAATCAGAATTTATCATCAAATATAAAAATTCTATAAAATAAGTTTAATAAAGGTAGATTTTATTATATAATGAGTTAGAATGCAATTATTTTAAAATATGCTAAAAGGTGTGATATCCTTGCAAGATTTATACAATGTATTTTCTAATGTTAGAATACGAGATGTTATAGATATTCTGATTGTGGCACTTGTAATATATAAACTACTTAGTCTTATTAAGGAAACTAGGGCTGAACAACTTACAAAGGGTATAGTTGTCCTGCTTGTTTTGACTGAATTAAGTGAATGGGCAGAATTCTATACTATAAATTGGATTTTGGGTAATGCAATGACAGTAGGGACCCTTGCTATATTAATCGTTTTTCAACCAGAGTTAAGGCGTGGACTTGAATATATTGGAAGATCTAGTTTCTTTAAAAAATCCTTGATTGAAATAAGAGGAGAGAGTCTTTCGAAAGTAGTCGAAGAGATTGTAGATGCTGTTGCATCATTATCTAGACAGAAAATAGGGGCACTAATAGTTTTGGAGAAACAAACAGGCCTTAATGAAGTAGCTGATACGGGAACAAAAATCAATGGCTTGGTATCAAGTGATTTATTGATAAATATATTTATTCCTAATACACCTCTACATGATGGTGCAGTCATCATCAAAGAGGATAGGATAAAAGCAGCAGCTTGTTTCCTACCTTTAACCGATAGCTCAAGTATTAGCAAGGAGTTAGGCACTAGACATAGGGCTGCTATAGGTATATCTGAAAGATCAGATAGTCTTTCAATTATAGTATCAGAAGAAACAGGTTCAATTTCAATAGCTGAAAATGGCACGATTTCTAGATATCTAGATACTAAGACCCTAAGACAGATACTCACAGATTTGTATATACCAGAAGAAGATAAACAAACTTTTATAACAAAATGGAGGCTAAGAAATGGGCAAGGGAAAGAATAATTTAACTCCTAAGATTTTTTCTGTAATTATAGCCATTATTTTGTGGTCTTATGTAATGGGTATTGAGAATCCAGAATGGCCAAGGGAGTATAGGAATGTAGATGTAGGCTTAACTAATGTTGAAACCTTAAATAGAAAAAATTTAATTGTCATGGATCCACAAGAAGTTAAAGTAAATGTAAGTGTTACTGGGAAAAAATCAGATATGGGTGATTTCCGATCAGATAAGATTGTAGCGAGGCTAGATTTAAGTGGCTATAGTGAAGGTCAGAATAGGGTACCAATCAACGTCAGCTTAAGGGATAGTGCTTCTACAGTAAGGGTCACAGGCTGGGAACCAAGTGACGTTTTAGTTACAATAGATAGAATAGATTCTGTGGATAGAACTGTAAATATTCGAACAGAAGGAGATGTATCTGCCAATTATACCTTGGGAGACCTGGTTGCAAAGCCTCAGACTATACTACTTAGAGGGCCAAGATCTTGGATAAACGAAGTTACAGAAGTATTTGCTGTTGTACAAATTGATGATAGAACCACAACTACAAATATAACAGCCCCAATTCAATTAAGAGATGGTCAGGGTAATGATGTGATTGGTTTAGAAAAGGATCCAAGCGTAGTAGATATAACTATACCTATTTATAGAAAGGCTACACTACCTATAGAGGTGGTGTTGGAGAATGAACTTCCGGAAGATTATATGATTACTGATATACAAGTCGAACCAAGTACAATAGGAATTAGAGGCGGTAATAATATAGCTGATTTAACCAGTATTAGGACTCAACCAATTGATGTAAACCTATTCTTAGAAGAGTCAAGCTTTGAAGTTGACTTAGACTTGTTAGCTAATGTAGAATTATTAGAGGCAAATCAAAGGGTCACTGTAAGTGTAACAATAGAAAATGTGATTAGTCAAGAATTTGACTATGAATTCAGTGAGTTAGAGATTAGAAATCTAGATGACGATTTGTTAATGGAGGAAAATAATCAAACTATCACTATTGTAGTTAGAGGTATAGAATCAGTCATAAACAATATTAGCAAAGAATCACTAATTCCTTATATAGATCTAAACAATCTATCGGAAGGGGAATTTGAAGTAGATATAAATGTTGAAGAAATTCAAGGTCTTGTAATCGATTCAATTCAACCAGATAGTTTGATGATTAATTTAGTAAACAGATAGGCTCATTTCATCCTGAGTATAGGAAGATATTTAAAATCTTCCTTACTCAGAAAATTTTCTCGATTAGGCAAATGTTTTCATAAATATAAAAAGAGGTGAAAAGATGGCAAAAGATTTTAATGCATTAATGAATCTAGCACAAGAACGAGGACCCAAGACAATTTCTGTTGCATGTGCCCATGATAAGGATGTACTAGTATCCATCAAAATGGCTATGGAAAAAGGAATTATTGAGCCAATATTAGTTGGTGACAAGGATAAAATATTGACCATTGCTAATGAGATCCAACTTAATTTAGAAGGTGTTCAGATAATTGATGAAGCTGACAAAGTCTTGGCAAGTAGAATAGCTACTGAGCTTGTAAGCTCAGGAAAAGCTCATATCCTTATGAAAGGTTTAGTAGATACTTCTATAATAATGAAACAGGTCTTAGATAAGGAAATAGGTCTTAGAAGTGGAAAACTCATAAGTCATGTAGCAGTATTTGATGTGGCTACTTATCACAAAGTGTTTATAGTCACAGATGCGGCCATGAATATAGCCCCAAATTTATCTCAGAAAAAAGAAATAATCGACAACGCTGTGATCCTTGCCCAAGCCTTAGATATAGAAATGCCAAAGGTTGCTGTACTGGCTGCTAAGGAAAGTATATCACCTAAGATGGAGGCAACAGTCCATGCAGGGGACTTGGCTGATATGAATAAAGAAGGAGCAATAAAGGACTGTATAGTAGATGGTCCTTTTGCATTGGATAATGCTATTAGCAAAGAATCTGCAAAGATAAAAGGTATAGTTAGTCCTGTAGCTGGGGATGCAGATATATTGTTGGCTCCAGATATAGAAGCGGGTAACGTCTTATACAAGGCTTTAAGCTTTCTAGCAAATGCTAAGTCTGCAGGTCTGATTCTAGGTGCAGCAGCTCCAATAGTCCTTACATCTAGAGCAGATAATGAAGAAGCAAAATTAAATTCCATAGTGCTTTCAGTACTAGTGGCATCCAGGAGGTAGTCAAATGTACAGACTATTAGTCATAAATCCAGGTTCAACATCAACTAAAATAGGTGTATATGATGATAAGGAATTGATATTTGAAGAGACTATCAGACATTCTGTAGAAGAGCTTGCAGGATTTAACAAGATAAATGAACAGATAGAATTTAGAAAAGATGTAATTATTAAGACATTAGGAAAATGTAATATAACCATTAAATCAATTACTGGTGTTATAGGTAGAGGAGGCCTTCTAAAGCCAATAGAAGGTGGTACATATCTGGTAAATGAAAAAATGCTAGAGGACTTAAAGGTCGGGATATTAGGTGAACATGCATCAAATTTGGGAGGGCTTTTAGCTTATGATATAGCTAAGGAAAATGATGTACAAGCTTATATAGTAGATCCAGTGGTAGTAGATGAGCTTCAAGATTTAGCTAGGATATCCGGCATAAAAGAGATTGAAAGGGTAAGTATCTTTCACGCCCTAAATCAAAAAGCAGTAGCCAGACGATATGCCAACTCCGTTAATAAAAAATACGAAGATCTAAATCTTATAGTAGTCCATCTAGGTGGTGGAATATCAGTAGGTGGTCACCACAAAGGTAGGGTAATAGATGTGGCAAATGCACTCCATGGAGAAGGACCATTTTCACCTGAAAGGTCAGGTACACTACCAGTAGGGGATTTGGTTAAACTTTGTTACTCAGGAGACTACACAATAGATGAAGTCTTTAAATTGATAAAAGGAAAAGGTGGACTGGTATCATATCTAAAGACCAACAATGCAAAAGATGTATCTGATAGAATAGATAATGGTGATTCCTATGCAGAGAAAATCTATCATGCAATGGCATATCAAGTAGGAAAAGAAATAGGTTCAATATCCACAGCTCTAAAGGGACA
>CAZXWU010000003.1:10659-24815 GCA_964644495.1 uncultured Tissierella sp. | reverse complement strand
GGTCTTTATACCTACATTTCGTATTCCTAAAGCGTATATAAAAGATGCCAATGTAACATCCTTGCTTGTCTCAATAGCATCAAGCAAGTTTCTAGATTTCTTATCTTTAAAGCCTTCCAAGTTAATTAAATCATCATATTCTATCTCATATATATCTGGCAAATCCTTTAAATCCAAGTCTTCCAAGAGTTTCTCAGCTGTTTTTTCACTAAAACCTTCTATATTCATAGCATCTCTACTTGCAAAATGAACCATTCTAGCAACTAGCTGAGGCTTGCAAGATAGTGAATTCGGACAGAATATATGGACTCCATCTTGATACAGTTCACTATGACAGGCAGGACAATGACTAGGCTTATCAATAGGGAACGTCTCTTCATCAGTATCTAGAGTACCTAATATTTCAGGAATTACATCATTGGATCTTCTAATAAGAACCCTTGAGTTAATTTTGACTCCCTTTCGTTCAATATCATCATAATTATTAAGTGTAGCCCTTTGAACTGTAACTCCACCTATGTCTACTGGCTCTAAGATAGCAGTAGGAGTGACCTTGGCTGTACGTCCTATATTCCAATTTACACCTAATAATTTGGTAGAAGTTTCTTCAGCTTCAAACTTATAAGCCATTGCCCATCTAGGAAATCTATTGGTATAGCCTAAAACTTGTCTACTTCTTAAATCATCTATTTTTATTACTAAACCATCAGTTAATAGATCAAGACTCTTCCTATCATCCTTGATGATTTCAATTTCTTCTATTAAATCCCCCATATTATCAAATACCTTTGCATAATCAAATACAGGTAGGCGGTTTTCCTTCAAGAAATCCAATATCTCCCTATGGTTGGAAAATTCCTTACCCTCAATATATCCAATATTGTAGAAATATCCTGCAAGATTTCTCCCAGCTGTAACCTTAGTATCTAGATTTCTTAAAGCACCTGCTGCAGCGTTTCTGGCATTTTTTAAAGGTTCTACAGCAGTTTTGTTATAGTCTTCTAGTGCTGATAGTGGCATAAGCCCTTCACCCTGAACCTCCATAGTCCCCCTAAAAGGAATCGCCATTGGTATGGATTTGATGGTTTTTAATTGTTGAAATATACCCTCACCTACAGTCCCGTTACCCCTGGTAGCTCCTTGGACCAAGAGGCCATTCCTATAGGTAAGATTTATAGTTAGCCCATCAAATTTATATTCTAATACATATACTGGACTTGGTAATTTGTCTATATTTGTCAAATTATGGTCTTCTATCAATCTTCTCACACGATTATCCCAATTGATCAGGTCTTCATAGCTTTGAGACTTATCCAAACTCCATAGTCTACCTAGGTGTACATGCTTTTCAAACTTGTCTAATATATGTCCACCAACCCTCTGGCTTGGTGAATAATCCTTGATAATACCTGTTTCATGCTCTAACCTGGTCAATTCATCATAAAGCATATCATATTCCTTATCACTGGCTTTTGGATTGTCTAAAGTATAATAATAATAATTTAAGTCATTGATAATCTCGATAAGTTCGTCTATTCTTTTTTCCTTATCCAAATTAATACCCCCTAAATGAATTCTATGGGTGCAATGGACATCAATAATCTCTTAAGTCCTTCTTTATCAAAGGCAATGACCAATTCCTTGTCATTATCCTGAAGACTTATCTGCACAATAGTACCTGTTCCCCACTTCTTGTGTTTAACCTTGTCACCAATATTTACCTCTGTATCAAAATCATTTCTTTGCTTTATAATAGGTTTGTTATCAGGCATAGTATAGTCCCAAACCCTTAAAAGATCTTCTTCTGGTTTTCTGATCTTTTCTACAATTTTTTTCTCTATAGTATCTCCCATCTCATCAATAAATCTAGATGGTAGGGTATGATTAGTTTTTCCATATATAGTTCTATTTTGCGCATTTGTTATATATAATATTTCCTCTGCCCTTGTGATGGCCACATAACAAAGTCTACGTTCCTCTTCTATTGCATCCTCATCGTCAAAGTCCCGAATAATAGGGAAGAGTCCATCTTCCATGCCAACTAAAAATACAATAGGGAACTCTAAACCTTTAGCACTATGGACAGTCATTAGAGTTATTAAACTGGTTTCATCTCTTGTCTTATCAACATCAGATAATAAGGATATGGTTGCTAAAAATTCCTCAAGGCTTGGGTCTTCATTCTTCTCTTCAAAGTTCAAGGCAACGGATATAAACTCCTTTATGTTTTCAATTCTAGTCTTGGATTCAATAGTGTTTTCTATAGTCAATTCCTGTATATATCCAATACTATTTACAACCTCTTCTATAAAGTCCTTTAATCCCATTATCTCCTTTTTAGCCATTAAAGTATTCATCATTTCTACAAATGATTTTAAGCTATTTTTAGCCCTAGCAGCTAAACCGTCAATGCTATCAATACTGAACAAAGATGCATAAATGGATTCATCCATCTTTCTCCCATACTCTTCTACCTTATCTATAGTAGTATTTCCTATGCCCCTTCTAGGGGTATTGATTATCCTCTTTAAGGATATGTTATCATTGGGATTTTCTAATACCTTTAGATAAGCAACAATATCTTTAACTTCTCTTCTGTCGTAGAATTTCAGGCCTCCAACAATTTTGTATGGCAATTCATCACGCATAAATGCTTCCTCAAATGTACGTGATTGAGCGTTGGTCCTATAAAGGACAGCTACATCAGATAATCTATAGCCTCTATTTAATAATTGATGAATCTTATTTGCAACAAAAGCAGCCTCTTCATAAGAATGGCTTAGACTTTCATAGAAAACATTAGCCCCTTCATCCTTGGCAGTCCAAAGATCCTTAGGATAATTATCTGTATTATGCTTAATTACCTCATTGGCAACATTTAATATATTCTTAGTAGACCGGTAATTCTGCTCTAGATACACTACCTTTGCCCCTTCATAATCCTTCTCAAAATCTAGAATATTGCTTATATCTGCCCCTCTCCATGAATAAATACTTTGTGCATCGTCTCCTACCACACATATATTCTTGTATTTTGCAGATAACAATTTTATAAGATGATATTGTATTTTATTTGTATCCTGGTATTCATCCACAAATACATGTCGAAACTTATTTTGATAATATCCTAGAATTTCCTTGTTGTCCCTCAATAGGTCAACAGCTTTAATAATAAGATCATCAAAATCCAGAGCATTATATTGCTTTAACTTCTTTTCATATAATTGATACATTTCGCCAATCTTTCTCTCCCTAAAATCACCATAATTCTCTATTATGTATTCTTCTGGATCAGTCTGCTCATCCTTTAGGGAACTAATCTTTGCAAGGACGCTGGATTCCTTATACATAGTCTTGTCCACATCTAGTTCCTTGATACACTCTCTAATCAATGTAATCTGGTCATCCCTATCATATATAGTGAAGGATCTTTCATATCCAAGTTTATCTATATCCCGTCTCAATATTCGTACACAGATTGAGTGAAAAGTCCCGATCCACATGGAATCTACATTTGTATCTAAGAGTTTTGCTGCCCTTTCCTTCATTTCGTTGGCAGCCTTGTTTGTGAAAGTAATCGCCAAGATATTTCCCGGGAAAACTCCTCTTTCTTCGATTAAATATGCTATTTTATGAGTTATGACTCGGGTCTTACCACTACCTGCCCCTGCCATAATTAATAAAGGCCCTTCTGTATGAAGAACCGCTTCTCTTTGTCTATCATTAAGTCCTGCTAAATAATCCATTATTCCACCATCCTAACTATTCTCCTATTAATTATATAGTATTAAGGACAAGATTTCCACAGGCAGTTTAGAAACATAAAAAATTGGATGGTCAGCCTAAGCCTTCCATCCAATTCTTATCCTATTTTTATTTCTTCTTTCTTTTATTAATACTCCTAATCGTCTTCTTCTTTTTTCCTGAATCTTTCTTCCTTTTAAAATCTTGATTTTTACTTTTATTGTTGGATTTTTTCTTATGATCATTATCTCTTTTGTTATCTCTTGTAGCTGTCATTTTCTTTATATTCATTCTTATTTTGTTTTCTATTGTAATTAGTTCCTGGTGATTTTTTTGTGTCACAAAGGTAAATGCCTTTCCGCTTTCCCCTGCTCTACCTGTACGTCCTATTCTATGGATATAGGCTTCAGCATCTTCTGGTATATCATAGTTAAATATATGGGTTATGCCCTCTATATCTAAACCACGGGCTGCCACATCTGTTGCCACTAGAAGTTGTATTTTCATTTTTCTAAAATCATTCATCACTTTTTCACGTTTTGCTTGGCTTAGGTCACCATGTATCTCATCCACGTTATATCCACGACTACTTAAATCATTACTTAGTGATTTAACACGCCTTTTGGTACGGCAGAAAATAATAGCCATAAAGGGTCTTTCTTGATCTATTAAATCACATAGTGCATCTAGTTTTCCTCTATCTGTAGTTTCTATCACCACTTGTTTGATTTCATCCAAAGTTACCTTTTCACTCTGTGTCTTTATCTCTACTGGTGTATTCATGAATTTTGCCGATAAATTCTTTAATTGCTTTGGCATTGTTGCTGAGAATAACATTGTTTGACGAGTTTTTGAGGTCTTAGATATGATATCCTCCACGTCTTTTAAAAATCCCATATTTAACATTTCATCAGCTTCGTCTAGGACAACCATTTTTACTTGACTTAAATCGATAGTTTTCCTTCTTATATGATCCAACAATCTACCTGGCGTCCCGATTACAATATTGACTCCTCTTTTTAACCTTCTTAATTGTTTCTCCACATCCTGGCCACCGTAAACTGCTAATATGCTAATACCCCTATCTTGAGCCAGCTTTTTAGTTTCATTAGTTATTTGAATAGCCAACTCCCTTGTTGGAGTAATAATCAAAGATTGTGTATAGGTTTGATCTAAATCGATATTTTCTATAATTGGCAACATAAAAGCAATTGTCTTACCAGTTCCAGTATGTGCCTGTGCAATAACATCCCTTCCCTTTAACAATTGTGGAATTGCCTCTTCCTGTACAGGAGTCGGTTTCTTAATTCCTTCTTTCATTAAAACTTTTTCTAAATCTTCACTTATACCAAGTGTTCTAAAATCTATTGTCATTATTTTACCGCCCTTTAAATTTATTTACTTAGATAGTATATTTTACCACAAATCTTGTATAAATATATAGGTTTTTGAAGAATAACTGTTAAAACAGCTATTCTTTTCAAGAATATAATAACAATATTAATAAGAAATAACTATATTATAAAAAATAACGGTATTAACAATTAAGTTAATACCGTTAAAATAATTACACTACATCAAACGTCCATCAGCCTCTACCCAACCTTGGAGGAAATGGGGTCTGACCCCCTTTTGTACTATTAATAATGTGCTGGTGAGCTTACCCCTGTCATGGTGTTATTAAAATATTTTGGAAATGGTCCTATTACACCGTCTTCATTCATTGGAAACACCACTATATATCGTGATTCTCCCCAAGTTGCATTAACAATATCTGCTGGTAAACCAGTATTTAATTTAGTACTAAAGGATGTATCAGTTACAATGGTATTACTAAATCCAGTTAGATCCCTATTATTTTGGAAATTCATATAACTTCTTATGTCCTTAGATACAAATACACTGTATTGGGTTGCTCCTTCAACTGGTTCCCACAAGAGTCCATACCAACAAGGTGAACCAAAAAAATCATCCGTTTTTCTTTCTGACCACATTGTTTTTCCAACGATTCTATCAAGCATGGCAAATCTAAGATTTTGAGCTGAACTCTCGGCTGTTCCATATACTGTTGTAATGCTAATATCAACAGTTTTACCTATTTTCTCAGTATAAGAAAAAGCTTCATCAGTAAATTCATAAATATCAGGTTCCCCATTTTCGGTGGAATAAACTTTAAATCCTGTATGATCACCAAGACTTATTGGTCTTTGTAATCTAAATGTTACTTGCCCTTGATTTCCATCCAGTAACTCAAGTTGATCCTCCATATAAAAGACTGGCTGTTTTGGCACAGAATATTGAGGAGTCTCAGGATCTTTGGGGATTTCTGGTTCTTTTGTTTCAGGATTTCTTGTTGTTTCTGGTGGTTTTATATCATTCAAAATTTCATTTTTTTTTACCTCATAAGTTATTACTGCCTCTTTCGTACTGTTGATCCAATCTACCTTTGCATTAAGGTTTTCAGCAGAGAATCGTACTGGTACATATGTGCGTCCATTTTGAATAATCGGCGCTACATCCATTTCACGGTTTTCACCGTTTACAGTAATTGATTTCTTCCCAACCCACATGTTTACAGTGTTTCCATTTGCCTCTAATGTGATTTTTTGGCTATTGTTATCCCACTCTACTGTTCCACCCATTGCTTCTACTATTGCGCGAATAGGGACCATTGTACGGGATGAAATTACAACAGGGGTAGTTCCTCGACCTGGATCGATCTCCTGTTTTTTGCCGTTGACACTCATGTATGGATTGTCAATTTGAAGTACAATAAAATTCTTAGTGTTTTCTGATTTGGTAATTTCATTTCCTGTTTTTATTGTATATGTTCCAATTGCGTCACCCAGTGCTTCTTTTATGCCGTTAATTGGATCAGCCTCAACAAGTACAGGCTTAACTGTATAGTAATAGGTGGTATTTGGTTCTACATTAACATCAGCATATGAATTACTTGTAATATAAAAATCTGTAACTGAAACACCTAAATCATTTTCCGTTGTTGATCTAAATAAGCGATAACCAAGTACTCCCTTAGTTTCCCATGACATTATTACGCCTTCTTTAAATACCTCAGAGCTGATATTTCCGTCACTTATATTTTCATCAATGATATCTTTGTCTGTTTTTACAGGTGGTGTCGGTATATCTGTAATTTCAACTGCATCAGTGAATTTAAAACTTCCATCAAATGCAACGTAATCATATGATTGGACACCATTTTTCAATGTGCCAACATATGAAGTTTGCCCTGGGAGAATAGTTATTTTAACTGTCTTTGTCTCTCCAGACTTTAAAATTCCTGCATGAACAGCTGCATATCCTATATCAGAATCATCTGAATATATGCCAGTTCCCCATGCACTTCCTTGGACTGTCCCAGTAACTTTAACATCAAGAATAGTTTCCCATTGACCACGATATTCCTCTAGATACAAATAATTGGCATCAATCCCAGTATCTCCGCCTGCATATGAATAAGGCGTTATAACTAGTGAAACTAAAATAAATACAATCAGTAATCCTTTTAATAACTTATTAGTCTTCCTCATAATATACCTACCTTTCTATTTTAAAATTAATATGTTATAACAGCCTCTCTTGTGCTGTTAATCCAATCTACTTCTGCATTAAGATTTTCAGCTGCAAAACGTATTGGTACATAGGTGCGTCCATTTTGAATAATTGGAGGCGCATCAATTTGGCGTCTTTCTCCGTTTACTGTTATTTCCGTCTTTCCAACCCACATATTAACAGTGTTTCCGTTTGCTATCAATGTGATTTGCTGACTGCTGTTATCCCAGCTGACTGTTCCACCCATAGCTTCTACAATAGCGCGTATGGGAACCATGGTTCGAGATGAAATAACAAGAGGAGTAGTATCTTTACCCTCATCGATCCCCCTTGATATGCCATTTACACTCATATACTTATTATCAATTTGAATAACAATGAAATTATTCTTATTGTCTGATTTTAAAACTTCACTTCCTGTTTCAACAACATATGTTTCTATTGCAGCGCCTAAGCTTTCCTCTATATCCTTCATAGGATTTGCTTCCGAAAGCACTGGCATAACTGTATAGTAATAGGTGGTGTTTGGCTCTACGTTGATATCAGCATATGAATTACTTGTAATATAAAAATCTGTAACTGAAATACCTAACTCATTTGCTGTTTTAGATCTAAACAGGCGATATCCAAGGCCATTACTACTTGGCCACGACATAATTGCACCTTTTTCAAAAATCTCAACATGTTTGTCTTCTGTTTTTTCTACAGGAGGCTTTAAGACAGGTTCTTCTTCTTTCGTAACAGTAATAATACTACTTTCTGCAAGAAGTATATTATTATTGTCATAAGCCCGCAATTTATATCTACCTGGAATTTCAGGAGCATTAAGTTCGTATTCAACCTCGAAATTACCTATTTCCTCCTTTTCCCCTATAAATTTGTCCGGATCATCTTCATTTTCACTATATACTCCATAATAGCCCTTTTTATAATCCCCATTGTACAAAAGAAAACTAAAGTATTCTCCTGGTTTTAGTGGCGATCTAGGAGTATGGGTAAAGGTAATATCTCTCTCTTTGTTTATAATCTCAATTGTATCACTGACTGCAATTAGTTGGTTTCCTCCGCTATACATTCTAAAATGGTACATACCTTTAAGATCCTCAACAAATGTTTCAATAGTACCTGAAGTATTATTTTCACCAATGTTTAATTGGTAGATAACTACATCTTCTATTGCTTTACTCTCAATGGAATATAGTCCTATTGTTCCACCAACAGGCGCATCATGATAATTTGCTGAAATATCTGGATATATGTGCTTTTCTGATATTATTTCAACTGGTCCCTTTGTTGTATTGGAGAAGCCAACTTTTCGTATATTAGACTCCAGATCAAAAATCACATTTACTACCTTTTCCTTATTCTCCAATGAGTCAGCTAAATAAAATCCTTCTAAAGGCTCTTCTTCTCCCCATTTATATCCATAGTCCATATTTTTAATGAATCGAGTTAAGGTAGACCACTCCCAATCGTCATTAACAGGACCTACACAACCAGCAGCCTTTCTTAATTCCTCAATACCTTCTTCACCGATTAGCATAAGCTTCATAAATGTAAGTGTATTCTTAAAAGGTGCAAATTCCTGCTCTGTGGTATTGATATTTGTATTAAAGTTACCCATTTCAGTATTTAATTTTTCAAAGGATCCTGCCGGAAAGAGATTTCCTGTTTCCAATACACTTAATGGCGGATCTAGTAATGTCATCCATTCCTTTAAATCAACACCAAATGATTTTTTTACCATAAAATTAAGAATATCTTCTTTTGCTTCTTTATATGCTTTTTCTATTGCATCAGGCACTATTTCCATTACAAAATCCGTAACTACTCCCAAACCATTTATAACTGTGACAGCAGCATCAGGAACACCAAGCATGCTCAACAAATGTTTATCAGCCCATTTTTTTAATTCTTCCTTGTACTGCTCCATTCCATTTCCATCAAGGATCATCTTTTGAGCAGCACGTTCATTAGCTGCTATCCAATCCCCAAGACCTGTATCTATGTCCTCTATCCATGCTTCGCAGTAGGACTTTTGAGCATATTGAGCAGAAAGCAGCCATACTGTCTTATCCCACGCATCTCCGCTAGCGTTTTTGTTTATTTTCTTTATTCTTCTCTTACAGGCATCCCGAATATCGAAGAACAAGTCTAAGTGAGGAGTCTCTGCATATTCTAAACCAAACTCTGCTCTTCTGTCATCGTCAAATACATTTTCTAAATTATAAGTTCCAGCAACAAGTGTATTATCAAACAAAAATCTTTGAGGCGACTTTATTTTATTGTAGTCCGTAGATTTATACTTAGAAGGAATTTTACTGTCTATATATTTTTCAATTACTGAGTGTTTTCTGATATTATCCTTTTCAGCTGATGAAAGACCATCTGCCATATTAGGCCAGGTTCCTCCAGCCCAATTATTAATATAGCTATGTCCAAAATAGTCACCAGCTGCATGTGCCATAAGACCTAGTACATAGGCCCTTGCTTGATCTCTGTTATGTGCCTCTAAATACTTGCTTGCAGGATCATTCTTATCATTAGGATTAACTATGGGAATATGAATAGTCGATTGCATGGAATAATAAAGCATCCTTTCAGTTTCCGTAAGCTCACGATCTTTAATATTGTTGGCAGCCCACCAAAAATCTTCAATATACTCCCCCGATGTAATTGAACCATCTCCAGGATGGAATATAGTTTGCCCAATTATTATGTCAGGTTGAAGATCAGGCCCCAATGAACCTGCTCTGTAAAAATCAGGGTAAAGTCTAAGCAAAGGCTCTAAATCAGGATCAACTCTAAATTTTCCATAAGGTTTTATTTCTACATAACCATTATTTTTCCTTATTTCATCTAAAATAAGGTTTGCTGAATATACGTGAGTCTTTACTTTCCAAGCATGTGCAGGAGTTGTGGTTATTGAAATTAAAATAAATGCAAAAATAATAACTTTCAATATATTGTGCCGTTTTATCATTGCAATACCTCCTATATGAATAATCCAAACTTTATTTGATTGCTTCTAATTCCAGTATATTCACCATCTATGTAAAGAATATTCAAAAACTATCACATAATTTATAAATATATGATTATTGTTTACCTATTTTTATACACAAAAAAGCCAAGCAAATGCTTGACTTTTTATTACCTAATACTTAATTATTTTTCCTAAATTCTGTAGGAGAGTTAATCACTCAGCTTTTCCAGCATATCCTTTGTCATTGTATCCAAATCATATTTAGGGCTCCAGTCCCATTCCTCCCTGGCAGCTGAATCATCTAAGGAATTTGGCCATGATTCTGCAATTCCTTGTCTAACAGGATCTACATCATAGTCCAGCTTAAACTCTGGTATATATTTCCTTATTGCGGCTGCAAGTTCTTCTGGATCAAAGCTCATGGATGATACATTAAAGGCATTTCTATGCTTCAATCTTGATGGGTCCGCCTCCATCAACATAATTATAGAATCTAATGCATCTGGCATATACATCATGTCCATCTTAGTTCCTTTACCTATATAAGATGTGTATGACTTATGTTTTATAGCTTCATAATAGATATGAACAGCGTAATCAGTAGTACCACCCCCTGGTAAGGTTTTATATGATATCAAGCCTGGTAGCCTAATCCCTCTTGTGTCTACACCAAACTTTTTAAAGTAATAATCGCACAATAACTCCCCGGCTACTTTAGTCACGCCGTATATGGTAGTTGGTCTTTGGATAGTATCCTGTGGTGTCTTATCAGGAGGTGTAGATGAGCCAAAAGCTGCTATAGAACTTGGGGTAAATATCTGTAGATTCTTTTCTCTAGCTATTTCTAATATATTATATAAGCCATTCATATTTATATTCCAACAAGAGTTAGGATCATCTTCCCCTTTAGCTGATAAAATAGCCGCCAAATTGATTATTATATCAACCTTATATTTATCCACAACTTCAGCTATTTGTCTGGAATTAATTACGTCCACTATTTCAAATGGTCCACTTTCAATCAGTTCTCTGTGTTCTTCCTTAATCCTTCGATTGCTTGCAATTATATTGTCATTTCCATAGTTTTCTCTAAGTTTTACTATAAGCTCTGAACCTATCTGACCTAGTGCACCAGTGACTAATATCTTTTGCAATATAATGACCCCCTTCTATAAAATCCCCATTTCAAGTCCAACTTTTCTAAAAGCTTCCACTGATTCATCAAGTTGGTCTTTAGTGTGGGCTGCTGTTACCATACATCTTACTCTTCCAGTTCCTTTTGCAACTGTAGGAAATACTATGCCTGATACAAATACATTATGGTCCATCAACTTCCTAGAAAACTCCATGGTCTTTGCTTCATCACCAATAATTACAGGGGTTATAGGTGTCTCACTATGACCAGTATCGAAGCCTAATTGTCCCAATTTTTCTTTGAAATATCTTGAATTATCCCATAGCCTATCAGTGTATTCTGTTGATTCCATTAGCATCTTTAATGCTTCTATAATTGCGCCTACTGTTGCAGGTGTTAATGAGGTAGAAAACAAAACAGGTCTAGCCCTATGATTCAGCCAGTCATACATAGTCTGTGAACCTGCTACATATCCACCTATTACTCCTATTGCTTTTGATAGGGTACCCATACTAAAGTCTATCCTACCATGTAAATTAAAGTGGTCTACAGTCCCCCTACCGCTTTCTCCAAGGACTCCTGATCCATGGGCATCATCTACATATGTCATAGCCTCATATTTCTCAGCCAATTTTACTATTTCAGGCAAGTTTGCTATATCCCCATCCATACTGAATACTCCATCGGTTATGATTAAGATGTTCTTATACTTATCCCTGTTTTTCTTAAGTACCTCTTCTAAACTATCCATATCTGAATGTTTGTAAATAGCCTTATCAGCTCTTGATAATCTAGCCCCATCAATTATTGATGCATGATTAAGCTCGTCTGATATAATTATGTCTCCAGCCTCTGTTATAGCTTGAATGGTACCAGCATTACAATTAAAACCTGATTGGAAGATAAATGCTGCTTCCTCTCTCTTAAACTTTGCAAGTAATTCCTCTAAGTCCTCATGAATTTTCATATTCCCAAGTATTGTTCTTACTGCCCCTGCACCTGCACCATACTTTTCTATTGCCTCTATTGAAGCTTTTTTTAGTCTTGGATGATTAGCAAATCCTAAATAATTATTAGATGAAAGGTTTATCATCTTCTTTCCATTCAATATTATCTCTGCCTCACTAGGCGACTCTAGTACAGGTAGCCTCCTGTAAACACCTTGATCCTTTAATTCTTGAATCTTTTCTTTCAAAAATACTAATTCATGTACATTAGACAAAGTCTACACCCCCATATTTTATTCTCTTATATAAATATTTTATTACCCATTCTTACTATTCCTAAATGCAGAAGGCGAAATTCCTTCCATACGTTTAAATGCAGAGGAAAAATGAGCCGAACTAACGAATCCACAGAGTCTAGCAACCTCTTCAATACTAATGGTATCTTCTAGTAATCTCTCCTTGGCTTTATTAACCCTAATTTCCATTAAATAATTGTATGGGGTTTGGTCCATATCTTTCTTGAAAATCCTTTGAAAATGACATGGACTTATGTAAATACTTTTACATATCTCTGCAATAGTAATATTACTACTATAATATTCATTCATATAGTCAATAGCTTTGGTGATATAATCATTGTTAGAAAATCTAGATTTTCCCTTGATCAGTCTATCTGATAAGGTATCTCTAAGTAGTTGAATGACTATAAGGGTCTCAATACTTTCGATCATAGGCTGGCAATTTTCCCCAAATGCAACTATTTCATTAATCCATAACTTTATCAATTCCAGGATTCGATGGCTATAAGGTTTCCCTTTCCGTTCAAATCTTATCTCTTCCATATCTACAATTTCATGGGCAATATTGCTAAAGAAGTCTTTTTTAATAGAAATGGAAATATAACTTTCTTTACTTAAACTCTCTTTTGCAGATACCTCAAGATATACTCCAGGCTCAACACCCATAATATTTCCATTTCTAAACTGGACAGATGTATTTCCAATTAATATAGGAGGTGGTGTCGTATGATAGATTACAAAATGATAGTCAAACATTTTAACCCTTTTATGGATCACAAATTCTTCAGGTATAAAAATTGCTACATTTCTACTTAGGTAGGACTGGGTATTACAATGTATATTTACAGGAATGCTTTCAATGAACTCATCAAAACTGTCTTTTATCATGGCCATCACCCCTCCCAATAACTACTACTTGCCTTAAGTATAATTCTATTGGATTTTAATGTAAAGCAATAATAATGTTATTTATATATAAATTTTATGATAGTATTTCTAAGTTTATTAATGTATGTGATTAGTATAATATTATTACAAGATGTAGAAATGATTGAATTAATTGGAAGTCTAGAAGTAATCCCAATCATGATAATACAAGGAGGGAATTTGATTATATGAAAACAAAAACTTATTTAATTCTTATCTTATTAATTCTAATATTAACGAGCCTTATGACAGGATGTAAAAAAACTGTAGAAGAGAAAGTAACAGAAAAAATCATAGAGAACGCAACGGGGGGAGATGTTGATATAAAGAACAATACTACCACAATAACTACTGATGAAGGTTCTACACAAATTGGCACAAATATTAAATGGCCTAAGGAAAAAGTGGGCAGTCTAAAAGAAATAAAAGCGAATATTACAATGATGAGCATAAGTGAAGAAGATGAGATGGTTTTTATAACCTATGATGATTTAAAGAAAGATGATGCCGAAAAATATCTAGAATCACTAAAAGAACTTGGTTAT
>CAZXWU010000003.1:0-10649 GCA_964644495.1 uncultured Tissierella sp. | reverse complement strand
AAAATATTTCTCAGAATGGTTTTATATTCAATGGAAGTGCTGAAGATGGTTCACAAGTTACCTTTGATTACTATATAGAAGGTACTGGCAGCCTATCATACGCACCAAAATCAATTGACTATTTAGATGGATATGACTCTTTTGGAGATGATTCAGTTTCTCTTGATGATCCAAGCTCTTCAGAAGAGATTGACATGACTGATGATGTCCCTTGGCCAGGAGACTTCTTTAAAGAACTCCCTGAACCGGAGGGAAAAATCACTGGAATCAGCAGTAGTGGTGATAGTGAAAAATATATATACATTGAATATGTAGAAAAAGAGATTGCTACAGATTATATTGATAAGATCAAGGCTGCAGGATTTACTGAATCACCTACTGAATCCATGTCTGGTGACTATATAGAATATCAAGCAAGCAACCCTAATGAAGACTATATTATCTTTTCTTGGAATAGTGGTAATTATGCATCCTTAACTATGGTAAAATCAGAATAGGATACTCCTTATTCTTTTGTAAAAAAAGGTATTAGCCTTTAGCTAATACCCTTTTTCTAAGATATATTATCATCTATAACTTCTATAGGTTTGTTGTTCCGTGCTAATACTCCATTGTAGTACTTGATTAGGTTGTTTTGAATAATATTATTTGATATCAGTATTCTTTGCTCAACATCCTCACTTGCAACTTCTAGTAACTCTTTATCTTCAATGACCTCATGAGTTTCAAGGCTATAATACTTAGAGTTAGATGCAGTATAGAATACATCATCATTTATCCAATCTTCATTGGGGAATATTACAGTATTAGCCTCTGCAGACATCATATCCTTGCCTAGTTGATATGGGTTAAATACTCCAAACATATTTGATATAGTAGGAAATGCATCTACCATGCCCATTGGTGTATCTATCTCTTTTGCAAAGTCATGATCCTTTGTCCATATAATAAATGGAGTCTTTTTTAATTCCTTGTTTAATACAGTGTCGATTTTAACATATTCAGGATCTTCTGAGCTATAGTAAGTATCTAATTCTTCATTATAGTTATAAAACTTCTCATAATCCGCTTTTGAAATCTTAGCATGATGGTCTCCATAAATAACAATCACAGCATTATCCAGTAAACCCTCATTATCTAAACCAGCTACAAAAGTCTCCAAGGCAGAATCTGCATAGCGATATGACTTTATATAGTTTGCCATCTCAGTTCCCTCTAAATGACCAACATCAAATTCTTCCATCAATTCAAGATCATCAAATGGATAATGGTTAGTCAATGTTATCAAAGTAGCCATAATTGGTGACTCATCATGTTCTTTGATTTCCTTTATCTTATCTATGGACTGTCTAAAGAAGGACATGTCACTTAGGCCTAGACCAATCACTTCGTCAATATCATAGTCTAATTCACTATAAAATTTATTAAATCCCAAAGATCTATGCATAACATTTCTATTCCAGAAATCTCCATTGTTGCCATGCATGCTAATTGTATTGTAGCCTTCATTCTTTAGCATCTTAGGTAAGGTTATATATTCCCTGTCTGTATGGGTAATAAATACCGTACCATCATTTATAGGTAATAAGGATGTATTGAAGGTAAATTCAGTATCACTGCTTGTCCCCACTGAATGCTGAGGATAAAAGTTGTTAAAAAATAATCCTTCAGATGCCAGTTTATTTAAAAATGGGGTCACAGGTCCATCTGGCATCTCTACGTCCATTACAAAGGATTGGGCACTTTCATAATGGATTACAAATATGTCCTTACCTTTAAATATATCACTATATTCATTGTTTAATTTAGAATTTGTGTTTTCCTCAATTAAATCACTTAATACAAAGTCTACTTCTTCTTCAGGTAGAGTTGTTATCTTTGGTGTAAATGTATTTTTGACAAAATCCGCTACTGTATAACTATATATGCCTAATTGCTCTACTAAATATGGTCTATTCCATTGTTTAGCTATACGACTAAGGTCAGTACTCGTAAGTGTAGTCCCTACTAATGCCAAAAGTAGAGCTCCTAGAGAGAATACTTTAAGCATATCCCATCTTGACCTATAGGCTTCTATTTCTTCAAAGAAATCTCTTTTCTTAAGTTTTTTGATGATCACTAGAAGAATGATAGTAGGTAATGCAAATAATAAAACCCTAACATCCAGTATAGACCTAGCAATTCCATGTCCCAAATCATTTAACTGTTTGATTTGCTCCAATAATGAAAATGATAAAAATGAATTATAGAATCTATAATATAAAAAGTTTGAACCACTAATTAGTCCAAATATTATAGACCATATTATATAAAACTTATTTCTTCTCTTATGTGGTAAGTAAAGTAAAGGCAAACTTACCAATATTATCATAGAAATATTGGTAACTATAGGTTTCCAATATAGGGTAAAACCAGTTGTCATTGATCTTAATAGAAGATCACTTAAGATTCCACTTAATATTAATAATATAAAAATTGTATTATTTTTGATTTTATTTATTGCATACTCTTTTATTTCCTTCAATTTGTTATCCATAATATCCCCCTTGTTGATACACAAAAATGTCATTTACCCGAGTTAGGCTTCAAATAAAATCCCCTCAATAACTAAGTATAATAGAAATTAAGGGGAGTCTATTAGAATGTATTATATCAAAAAACCTTCACCAACCTATTACAAAACCTTTACAAAAAGTTTACAAATCATATTTCACTATAATAACATCATCTACAACTCTTTTCAATGGATACTTATGGATAAATCATAAAAGCAAGCTATTGTAGTAAATAGCTTGCTTTTATGATTCTTGATTATTTAAGATCTCTTGAATTTTCAAATGAAGCTTTAATTGCTTGGATAATATCCCCATGTGAATCATTTAAGCTCATTGTAGCTCCTGAAGTAAGATCAACTAACATAGCTTTTTCATCATCACTTAGACCATCATATTTTGCTTGGTCCTCTTCATTAGATGAACCATCTACTAATGGTCTACCATTAATATCTGAAGTATAATTAGCAAACCATTCTTCTACTTCATCAGCAGTCATGCCAACAAAGTGATCTTGGAATTTGTCCATTTGCTCAGCCCATGAACCTGCAGGCATCATATATGATTCACCACGGTCTCTCTTAGTAGCCCAGCCTGATACTTCTGCTAAAAGGTTAGCATCATTGTCTGCTGGTCCTGGCCAACCACTAAACATTGGCATCCCTTCACCATCATAATTAGGTGTTGCTACTTCTAATTGGTCTACATATAGGTTAACAATTTTACCTTCTTCATCAAATAATGTGTTGGCAAATACCTGATTTAAACTATATACCTGTGCACCAGTATCATCTTTTCCAGGTCCTAGACGAGGATTGCTTACTAATGCTGAGCCAATTGATTGAATATCTGCATTTGCTTTAATTTCCACCCTATTATCATATGCATTTCTTATGGCTTGTATTATATTTCCATGTGAGTCATTTAAGCTCATTGTAGCTTTTGAAGTTAAATCAGTCAACATAGATTTCTCTTCATCACTTAGAGCATCATATTTACCTTGTTCATAATCTGAATCAAGTCCAGCTCTTAATGGTCTACCGTTTAGACTTGAAGTATATTTATTGAACCATTCTACTACTTCCGTAACAGTCATGCCTACAAATAACTCTTCAAATCCATCCATTTGCTCAGCCCAAGTACCAGCTACCATTCTATAAGCATCACCACGTTCTCTCTTTGTAGCCCAGGTTGATACTTCTTCTAAGAAATTTTCTTCAGTATCATCAGTTTTTCCATCTACGATACCATCATGATCTTCATCAATGTTGTATCCACCTTGTCCTGGAAACCCGCTGAAGTGTGGCATTCCATCACCATCATAGTTTGGTGTAGCTACTTCTAATTGATCTACTAATATGTCTACAATCTTTCCTTCTTCATCAAATACTAGGTTTGCAAATACCTGATTGATACTATACACCTGAGTATCTGTATCATCCTTTCCAGGTCCTACACGGTGTAGATTTGATAAACCAAATCCTTGATATAGTTTTCCTGCTTCAGTAGTAGTTGAATTGTCCTTGTTATCATCCTCTACTACTGTTTCTGTTGGTCCAGTACATGCTACAAGCCCAACAATCATTGCTATGGATACTAAAATAAGTATCGCCTTTTTCATTGTAAATCCTCCTTTTGCATTAACCAGTTGTTTTATATTTCGACTCACAAAGTATAATGTACATTATTTCACAATAAATTGTCAAGTCCTATTTGAGAAATTAAGACCTTTTACACCCTTTTATTTTACTCTTGTTGTGAATTAAATTTCTAGGTGCTATAATTAGCTTAAACATTAAAATAAGGGGGTTTAGTAAATGAAATTAAACTATAAAAGAACTTTCTTCATAGGTATGGCCTTCATGTCAATTACCTCATTTTGGCAATTATACGATAATATTATTCCTTTAATTCTCCAAAACAACTTTGGTATAGGTGAGACATTGACAGGTGGAATAATGGCTATTGATAATGTTTTAGCTTTGTTTTTGCTTCCATTATTTGGTTCCTTATCAGATCGCGTAGATACAAGGATAGGAAAGAGAACTCCCTTCATCCTTGGGGGTACAGGTTTTGCAGTTGTATTGATGATGATAATTCCATACTCTGCTAATACAAGCAACTTCCCACTATTCTTTATTTCTTTGGGACTAGTCTTATTGGTCATGGGTACATATCGGTCTCCAGCTGTAGCCTTGATGCCTGACTTAACTCCAAAGGTACATAGGAGCTCAGCAAATGCTGTCATCAACCTAATGGGTGCAGTGGGTGGTATTACAACCCTATTATTTATCAGTTTTTTAGTTCCCAAGGGTTCCCTTCCTGATTATACCAGTGTTTTTCTAGCGGTTGCTATATTTATGCTAGTAGCAGTGGCTATACTCTTTACTACTATAAAAGAGAAAAAGCTATTAAAGCAAGTAGCTGACTCTCCTGACTATAAGGAAGAGCAAAGATCAGAAGCCCAGGATAAATCAGGTGATATGCCTAAGGATGTTAAGAGAAGTCTATACTTTATATTGGCATCTATCTTTTTATGGTTTACTGCTTACAATGCTATAACCACTGCCTTTTCTAGATATGCAACTCGAGTATGGGGTATGGAGGGCGGAAGCTTTGCAGGTGCTCTGATGGTAGCTACAGGAGCTGCAATTGTCTCCTATATTCCTATCGGATTTATCTCCAGTAAAATAGGTCGAAAGAAAACCATTATAATCGGAATAATCACCATGTCCACTTCATACTTCTTTGGATACTTTTTCTTAGAACCTACTCCAATGATCAATGTAGTATTTGCATTTACTGGATTTGGTTGGGCAGCTATAAATGTTAACTCCTATCCAATGGTAGTTGAAATGAGCAAAAGTGGCGATATAGGCAAATATACTGGACTTTACTATTCATTTTCAATGGCAGCCCAGGTCTTCACCCCTATATTTTCTGGCTTCCTATTAGAGAATGTTTCCTATAGAACACTTTTCCCATATGCTGTAGTATTTTCACTCTTATCATTATGTACAATGCTATTTGTAAAGCATGGGGATTCAAGACCACCTAAAAAGGGTAGTGCTCTAGATAACTTTGATGTAGAAGATTAAGAAAAGGTGTATGTAAATGCTTATATATTTTATATTAATTGTACTGGCTATAATGGCCCTGTATCTCATAATGATTATGCCAAAGATTTTGAATAGACCAGATTTGAAAGATTTTATGGGAATAGACTATGCTCATAGGGGATTACATCAAGATAAAAATATCTCTCCTGAGAACTCTCTAACTGCCTTCAAACTAGCTGTGGATAAAAACTACGGAATTGAGCTAGATGTTCAATTGAGCAAAGATGGGGTCCCTCTAGTATTTCATGATGATAGTCTAAAAAGAGTATGTGGTATTGATGTGAAGGTCAAGGATATGGATTATAAGGACTTAAGACAGCTAAATCTATATGAGTCCAATGAAAAAATACCTCATCTTAAAGAAGTCCTTGATTTGGTAGATGGAAGGGTTCCACTTATTGTGGAGATAAAGGCTTCCAAGGCACTTGAAAGCGAGGCTTTGTATTGTGAAGCTATAGCTCCTTACTTGGACAATTATAAGGGTATATATTGTGTAGAATCCTTTAATCCAATAGTCGTATTTTGGCACAAAGTAAACAGACCAGACGTGATAAGAGGTCAGCTTGCTAGCAAATCTATATATAAAAATTCCACCATAAAAAATAGGCTCCTTAATTTTTCACTAAGAAACCTAATGTTTAACTTTTTATCCAAACCTGATTTTATAGCCTATAATCATAAGTTTAGTGATCTGCTTTCCTATAATATATGTAGATGGCTGTATAGACCACTGACTGTGGCATATACAATAAAGTCGCAGGAGGAATTAGACAAAAAAATAAATAAATTTGATCTCTTTATATTTGAAGATTTCTACCCAAGATAAGATAAAGCTGCCTAAGGGCAGCTTTTAGTTTGTCGAATAAAGGGGACACACCTCTGCAATTCGGGGACGGTTCTCGAATTGCACGAATTGCACAATCCTCGGCATAACAACAATATGACGCCTAATTCTATTAACTCACAACAAGCTATAATCAAATCATAATAATTCAATTAATCTTGGACTAATTGCAATAAGATTATTTAAGGCGTGTATTATCCAAATACCAAACACAGTCTTTTTACCTAATCTTTTATATCTAAAAAATACATATGCAAATAAAGAGCCTATTAATGTAAAATCAAAACCTTTCATAGGAAACCCAGGATAACCTGGTACATGTGCCAAACCAAATATTAAACCTAAGAGTCCTCCCATTATAAAATCCCAACGTATATGTAAATCAAATTTTTCTTTTATTTTATAATATATTCCTAAAGGAATTGTATGAAAAACAATCGTTTCAATATAAGGCGTAATAATAACAACTGAAATAAAAAGTGGTAAAAACCCCCTATCATCAAAAAATGATACTTGTGGTAAGTTTTCAACTCCTCTAATTAATATTTCAATGGGAATGGTTATTGCATGATATAACATTATCAACCCTAATATGAAAAAGGTAAATTTAAAATCTGATATTTTCATACATTTAGCATCAATCTTTGTAAAAAATCCTTGTATCTTACTCATATTATTCCCCCTTACATGTCACAACTACACCTCTGAACTTAAGATCACTCATTTTATCACTCTTACGAGTCATTTTATAAATAATGCATCTTACGTGAATCCTCTTGATTTGTTATTTAATAAATAATATGAATTTCCATATATATTATGCGGTATGGCTTATCCAAGTCAATCAAATAATTATAAGCCACCTCAAGTCTCTCAAGCTTATTGAATTATTTATTTCCTCAGGATGATAAAGCTTTGAGAAGAATCTTACACTTCTGTGATTATTTCATTGGTCCCCATAGTCTTAAACTCTAGAGTTATAAATGCTATAGAAACTATAGCTGCAGCCAAATCTGCTATTGGTCCAGCATACATTACCCCTTCAACTCCAAAGAGCCTTGGGAATAACAACAGAAGTGGAAGCAGGAATATTATCTGTCTTGTCATTGATAGTAGTAAACCCTTGGAAGCCTTGCCGATTGAGGTAAAAAATCCAGATGTTACTGGTTGAATCCCGTTTACAAATGTAAATAGCATAAATATCCTTATATATCTAATGGCAAAATCAAAGTATTCTGGACTACCATGTCCAAATATTGAGATGATCTGTCTTGGGAATATTTGGAATATCAAAAATGCTGTAGTGGCTATAAGCGTTGTAATCATTACAGCAATCTTGTAGGTCTTTTTTACCCGATCATAGTTTTGAGCACCATAGTTAAAACCATTAATTGGCTGGCATCCAATAGATGTTCCAATAACAAAAGCCATAAAAACTATATTGACCTTAGAAACTATCCCAACACTGGCTAAGGGAATCTCGCTACCATATTTTGATAAGGCACCATAATGGGTTAGTGTATTGTTCATGGTTATTTGAACTATAGTCATAGCTATCTGATTAAAGAATGAAGCCAAGCCTAAGGACATAATCCCTAGGAAGTATATCCTCTCTATTTTAAAATATTTCCTAGTTAATTTCATTGTCTTAAATCTCAATAGATAGAGAACAATCATAGTAGAGGATGCAACTTGGCCAATAACAGTAGCCCATGCCGCTCCTGCCATACCCATATTAAATTGAAATATAAATATATAGTCTAAGATTATATTTAAAACTGCTCCTACCATAACTGACAACATAGCATAGGCTGGACTACCATCAGCCCTTATGAGAGTGCTAGCCCCTGTAGAAAAAACCAAAAATGGTATACCTATAGATGTTATGCTTGTATAGGTCATTGCATAATCAAAGACTTCAGCAGTAGCACCAAAAGCGACTATCAAGGGTTCCAAAAAAATCCTTACAACAATACTTAGGATAAGTCCAAAGATAAGAAGAAGACCTATACCATTTCCGGCAATATGTCCTGCAGCTTCCCTTTCCCCTGCACCTAACTTAAGGTTAAAGTTAGATGAACTGCCTACTCCTATCAATAGAGCTATTGCAGTACTGATCGTAGTCAATGGGAATGCTACATTGGTAGCTGCATTTCCTAACATACCAACACTTTGTCCAATAAATATCTGATCCACTATATTATATAATGCTCCTACCAACATGGATATAATCGCTGGAATAGCAAATCTAATAATCAGTCTTCCTATATTCTCTGTAGCCAGTGGGTTTTTAGATACATCATATTTGTCATCCACTTAAACTCCTCCTAATCTTTAGCAAATTCATATACTAAAGTTTAGTATATTAGTCGAAAAGTGTCAAATTTTGATTAGATAATTGTTTTTAAAAAGGATCCCCCTTAGGGAATCCTTTATTCTTCATCTTCTTCAATAAAACCTAATCTCTCTAACACAAGATTGTAACCGTTAGAGCCATAGTTCAATGCTCTGTTTATCCTGCTAATAGTAGCAGTACTAGCTCCTGTTAGCTCTTCTATTTCATAATAAGTTTTATTTGATTTAAGTAGTTTTGCTACTTCTAATCTCTGTGATATTGATTGAATTTCTTTAACTGTACATATGTCTTCAAAAAATCTATAACATTCTTCAATGTTCTCTAATTTTAATATTGCTTCGAATAAATTATTGGCTTGTTCACTTTTAATCTTTGGATCATAAGACATATAAACACCTCCCACATTGATTATACAATGTCAATCAAATAAGCTCAAGCGTTTTCCTAAAATAATCCTATGATTTCTCCACTAGCCAATATATCCATATTGTTTGCTGCAGGTTTTTTTGGCAATCCAGGCATAGTCATTATATCTCCTGTAAGAGCCACTATAAATCCTGCACCATTTGATAGTCTAAGGTCTCTAACTGTTACCCTAAAGCCCGTCGGCCTAGCTAGTAGTGTTGGATCATCTGAAAGTGAGTACTGTGTCTTAGCCATACAAATTGGTTTTTTATCTAATCCTAATTTCTCAAAATTCTTCATTTGCTTTTCACATGACTTTGTAAAATCTACTCCATCTGCTCCATACACTTCAACAGCTATCTTCTCTATTTTTTCTCTTATACTATCATTTACATCATAAAGTGGTTTAAAATTTGATTCTTTTGTCTCTACAACTTCTACAACCTTCTCTGCTAAATCAATAGCACCATCCCCGCCCTTAGCCCAAACTTCTGATAGGACTGCTTCTGCTCCAAGATCCTTACATCTTTTTAATAGGTAATCTAATTCCTTGTCTGTATCAGTTGGAAATATGTTTATGGCAACTATAGCAGGTACTCCAAACTTATTGATGTTTTCGATATGTTTCTCTAGATTCTCAAAGCCTTTTCCTAGGGCTTCTAGGTTTTCTACACCTAATTCATCCTTTTTTGAACCTCCATGATGTTTAAGAGCCCTAACTGTAGCTACAATTACTGCTGCATCTGGTTTCAAATCTCCAAATCTAGCCTTTATATTAAAGAACTTTTCAGCACCTAAATCTGCCCCAAAGCCTGCTTCAGTTATAGTATAATCAGCCACCTTTAAGGACATCTTGGTTGCTAAAATTGAATTACATCCATGTGCTATGTTGGCAAAAGGGCCTCCATGTATAAAGGCTGGTGTATTCTCCAATGTTTGAACCAAATTTGGTGCTATAGCATCCTTCATTATAAGGGTAACCGCCCCTTGGGCCTTGATATCCTTGACATACACTGGACTGCCATCATATTTATAAGCAATGATTATCCTAGCTACTCTCTCTTTAAAATCTTCCAAGTCAGTAGCTAGACAGAATATAGCCATTATCTCTGAAGCAACAGTTATATCAAATCCATCTTCACGAGGGACTCCATTCACTCTTCCCCCTAGACCTACCACTACCTTTCTTAGGGCCCTATCATTCATATCTAGTACCCTTTTCCACACAATTCTTCTAGGGTCAATTTCTAATTCATTTCCTTGTTGAAGATGATTATCTAACAAAGCAGAAATTAGATTATGTGCAGTCGTTATAGCATGAAAGTCACCTGTAAAGTGTAGATTGATATCCTCCATAGGAACTACTTGAGCAT
>CAZXWU010000002.1:23580-32333 GCA_964644495.1 uncultured Tissierella sp. | reverse complement strand
GTCCTTTTTCTGAAAATATATATTCCATTTTTTTATGCCCCTTTCTAGATGTTTCTTATATATATTGATTATATAATCTATTCAATAGTAATTTCAAGGCTATATGGGAAATTACCAATATTACACCATCTAAAATTTAATTATATGTTATAATATAGTGGACATTTTCAACAAGGGGGGACCATATTTTGTTTATAAAATCAATAGAGGCTGTTTTGATATTATTTACTTTAATATTTATAGGATGGGTTTTATCGAAGAAGGGTTTACTTACGGACGAAGTCAAGGTATTTTTGAACAAGGTAATAGTTACTATCTGTATTCCAGCTTTGACTATAAGCAATCTATTTACATCATTTTCAAGAGAATTCTTAACTTCTTCTTTAAAGGTATTGATGGTTATAGCAATTTTTTCTCTAATTATTATAATTATAGTAAGGATTATCATAAGCGTATTTAAGATAGACAAAAATAGGGCTGGAATCTTTACAGCTATGTCTGTAGTTTCTAACATCATGTTTTTTGGTCTGCCAATTATTCTAAGCCTTTACGGAGAGTCGAGTGTTCCTTACGTTTTATGTTACTATATGATAAATACTGCTGTATTTTGGTCTATATGTGTACCAATGATTAAAAAAGAAAGTGGACATGCTGGTGATGACAGCTTATACGCAAATATTAAAAATATACTTAATGTACCCTTCATGACTATTATTGTCAGTAGTTTACTTATATATAATAATATAGGTCTACCTGACCTTGTAATCAATGTATCTAGACAACTAAGTAATATGGTTACTCCATTGGCCTGTATTGTTATAGGAAGGATTATCTATGATATTGACTTCAAGGCTTTTAATATTGATAGGGCAACAATTGTTGTAATTGTAACAAAACTTGTGCTTTCACCTATAATAATGTTTATTGTCTTGTCTTTCTTTGATTTGCCAATAATTGCAGTTAAAGTACTTACTATTTTAGCAGCCATGCCTATTATGATGCAAGTGGCTATTACTACGGACCTATATGAAGGGGATTCACTATATGCAACCACTGGTGTAGCACTTACTACCTTGCTGACCTTATTGACTGCACCTGTTTATTCAGTAATTTTGGATTATATTTTATAAGGCAGAATAATATTTGACAAGCCTACTTAATAGTGTTATCATAGTATGAAATTAAAATTAAATAAAAATCCTCATCCATTTGGGTGGGGTAGAGGCGCGGTACCTATTAGTAACCATATGAAGGACGGAATCCTATGAAGTATGGAGAAAGGAGCTATCGCCGAAGCTTTAGAAACCAAAATCTAGGGCTGGGACTATACCGAATAGGCATAGGACTGTCGTCAAAGTAAGTGCTCCCTACTTTGATGGTGTGCTATCTCACTATGAGCAAGAAAGGAGAGAGGATTATATTTATTAGTATATAATAGCACCCGACAGGACCTGTCAGGTGTTTTGTTTTTTGTTCTAGGATGCGTATAAGAAACTCAAAATAAAAAACTTAAAGGAGAGATAATAATGAATAGAAGAATAATGCTAATAGTTGCGATTATGTTGATCATTCCAACTATCTTAATGGGATGTAGTGGGGATAATAATGGTGGACAAGATGAAGATAACATTATAAAAGTAGGTTTAGAAGCTGGATATCCACCTTTTAACTGGACTCAGATGGATGATTCCAACGGTGCTATAAAAATCTCAGGAAACGCTGAATATGCAGGTGGCTATGATGTTGAAATAGCTAAGAAAATAGCGGAAGGATTAGGAAAAGAATTAGTTATAGAAAAGATAGAGTGGAGTGGATTATTGCCAGCACTACAATCAGGGGTAATAGATGTAATCGCTGCAGGCATGTCTCCAACACCTGATCGTATGGAATCTATAGACTTCACAGATGTATACTATGAATCAGATTTGGTTATGGTAGTGAGAAAAGCTAGTGAATATGAAAATGCGACATCCATCCATGACTTTAATGGGGCTAAGGTGACTGCACAATTAGAAACATTCCACTATACAGTAATTGATCAAATAGATGGGGTTGTAAAGGATACAGCTATGAGTGATTTCACAGCTATGAGGGTAGCTCTTGAATCAGGAATTATAGATGGATATGTATCAGAGCGTCCAGAGGGGATAAGTGCAGCTGCAGCAAATGAAAACTTTGCTATGGTAGAGTTTGAAGATGGATTTGAAACATCGCCTGAGGATACAGCGATTGCAGTAGGTGTTGTTAAAGGTAGCGAATTAACTGAACAAATAAATGAAATTTTAGCAGGTATATCACAGGAAGAACGTCAAGAAATGATGGATCAGGCAATAATAAATCAACCATCTGGTCAATAAAAGATCTAAGGAAGTGTAAAAAATGAGTTTGGAAGTAATAAGAAGGATAATTGTACAATATTGGCCAATGTTTTTACGTGGAGCTGGGGTTACACTCCTAATATCGATTATAGGTACCATAATTGGTTCAATTATCGGTCTTCTAATAGGAGTAGTTCGCACTATACCAATGCCAGAAAAAGGATTTAAAAGACTTGGTCAAAAGTTTATAAATTGGTTATTAGCTGTATATATAGAGTTCTTTAGAGGAACACCTATGATGGTACAAGCAATGTTTATATACTTTGGTGTAGCAGGTGCATTTGGTATACAACTTAATAGGATTTATGCTGGGATATTTATTGTATCCATAAATACAGGTGCTTATATGGCAGAAATTGTACGTGGCGGTATTGTATCTATTGATAGTGGGCAGTATGAGGCTGCAGAGGCTCTAGGTATGAATCATTTTCAGACTATGACCAACGTAATGTTGCCTCAGGTCGTTAGAAATATATTACCTGCTACAGGTAATGAATTTGTAGTAAATATCAAGGATACATCAGTACTAAATGTTATAAGTGTTACAGAACTATTTTTCCAAACCAAAACCATAGCTGGAAATACATTTAGATTTGCAGAACCATACTTTGTAACTTCTATTGTATATTTGATTATGACATACACTGTAACTAAGATATTGAGAGCCTTTGAGAAAAGACTTGATGGACCTGTAAACTATAATATAATAGGTAATCAGATGCAGGTTGAAAGACCAGAAGACGTAGTTCGTAAAGATGATGATCATTGGCATGGGAACTAGGATAGAGGTGTAAATATGGAAAAGATTATTGAAGTAAAACATTTAAATAAATCCTTTGGAAATAATGAAGTATTAAAGGATATTAATTTCTATGTGAATAAGGGAGAAGTAGTATCAATCATAGGTTCTTCAGGTTCTGGGAAATCTACTATGCTTAGATGCATAAATCTCTTAGAAAAACCAAGTGGCGGGGAAATCAACTATAAAGGTGAAAATATATTAGATTCAAGCCATAATATATATGCCTATAGGACTAAGCTGGGAATGGTATTTCAACAGTTCAATTTATTTAACAATCACAATGCCTTGAGTAATTGTACAGTAAGTCAGATAAAGGTATTGAATAGAAGTCAAGAAGAAGCAGAGGAAATAGCTATGAAATACCTAAAGATAGTAGGTATGGAGCAATATATCAATGCTAAACCTAAGCAATTGTCAGGTGGCCAAAAGCAAAGGGTTGCCATAGCTAGAGCTCTATCCATGGAGCCAGATGTAATGCTATTTGATGAGCCTACATCAGCACTTGACCCAGAAATGGTTGGTGAGGTACTTTCCGTAATGAAAGACCTTGCAAATTCAGGACTTACCATGTTGGTAGTGACCCATGAAATGGAATTTGCGAGAGATGTTTCAGATAGGGTGGTTTTTATGGACAAAGGAGTTATAGCAGAAGAAGGGGCTCCAGACCAAATATTCAACAATCCAAAGGAAGAAAGAACAAAGGAATTTTTAAAGAGAATATTAAAGTAGATGTACGTATAGCCATCTAATGTTATTAACATTAGATGGCTATTTTGGTCTGACGAGTATGTCAATTTAAGAAATAAAAGCCATATAAGTTCTAATCAGATGTTACACGTAACATAAATTACCCTAAAAAGCATATCAAATTTTATTATCCAAACCATAGTAAAGCCCAAAAGGATAAACTATAATGTAAATAGATTAATCAATATAAGCATAGAAATGTTGACATTTATAAAGTGTGCTAAAGAAATTGGAAGGTGAATGCTAATGAAAATAGTTATTGCACCTGATTCGTACAAAGGAAGTTCTTCTGCCTTAGAAGTTGCTAATTCAATTGAGAATGGCATAAGAAAGTTTTGCAAGGATTCAATTATAATAAAGATTCCAGTTGCAGACGGTGGTGAAGGAACTGTAGATGCTTTAGTACGTGGGACTAATGGTAGATATGAAGAGGTCGAAGTTGTTGGACCTTTAGGGGACAAGGTGTTAGCAAAATATGGAGTATTAAATGGAGATCTGGCAGTAATTGAAATGGCTGCAGCTTCAGGGATTACTCTAGTAGATAAGAAAAATTTAAATCCTCTTATTACAACTACATATGGTACAGGGCAACTAATTAAGGCGGCAATGGAAAAGGGATTAAGGAAGATATATGTTGGTTTAGGCGGATCTAGTACTAACGATGGTGGAATAGGGATGGCTCAAGCCCTAGGGGTTTCTTTTAGGGATAAGTTTGGTCATGAAGTTGGATATGGTGGAGGGGAATTAGATAATGTTCATGAAATCGATTGCTCAAGTATACATCCTCTCCTTAAAGAAACTGAAATAATGGTTATCTCAGATGTACAAAATCCCTTATGTGGTGAGAATGGAGCATCAAATATATTTGGACCACAAAAAGGAGCTACTGAAGAAACTATTAAGATATTAGATGATAATCTTAGACATTTCGGGGAAAAGATTATGGAATATACAGGAATAGACATCATAGATACTCCAGGTGCTGGTGCAGCAGGAGGTTTAGGTGGAGGGTTAGTAGCCTTCTGTAATGCTACTATATATTCAGGGATTGATAAGGTTTTAGATATTACTGATATAGATAGGCATCTCCTGGATGCAGACTTAGTGATTACTGGGGAAGGTAGAATTGATGGACAATCTATATTTGGTAAGGTTCCAGTAGGAGTTGCTAAGCGGGCTAAGGAATACGATATCCCAGTGATTGCAATAGTAGGTAGTGTTGGAGATGGTGCTTGTGAGGTATATTCCCATGGGATTGATATGATCATTGATATAATAGACCAGCCAATGACATTAGAAGAATCAATGAAGAATGTTTCTTTGTTAATTGAGAAGGCAGCTATTAATGCAATGAGAGCTTATGAGCTATGAATAATTTGACCTGTGACCTTAGGGTGGGTAATGGGGAAGAACTTCTCAAATCAAGAGACTCATATGATTATTACTTGTAGTAAATCAATGAGAGGAGATGAAGATCCAGACATAATCGTAGAACAAGATTTGGCAGATGCTTTGATGCTAAGGCTCCCCTAATTATGGATAGGAATTTTGACCCAGGATTTAGAATAGATCTACATGTGAAGGATTTACAAAATGTATTGAATACTTCCCATGAGTTAAGAACTTCTTTACCATTAACTGCTCAAGTTATGGAAATAATGCAATCATTGATGGCTGATGGTGGTGGCAAAGATGATCACAGTAGTATAGTGAAATACTATGAGAAGATTAATAATATAGTGGTGGAAAGAAAAGATTAATAATAGATTAATAATAGATGCTTCCACACAAAATTTATAGATATATGATACTATATAGTATGAAGATAAATAAATTTGGAGGAATTCTAATGGGACATATTTTAGTATTACTATCAGCCTTGTTTTTTAGTTTGAGTTCATACTATGGAAAAATTGTTACCAATATTACTGATATGTCAGGAGTTATTACATCATTTAGTAGATTTTTGATTGGTACAATAGGTATGTTAATATATATCTTATATAAAAGAAAGAGTTTTAAGCCTAATGATTTTAAACCTATAGGTATTAGGGCAGTGTTTAATAGTCTTGCAATTATATCTTTATCATCAGCATTGAATTATACAACAATAACAAATTCAAATATGCTGAATATGACTTATCCAGTATTTGTAGTATTATTAGCTCCTCTTGTTTTAAAGGAGACAATAAAGAAGAGCACCTATATCTACTTGGTAGCTATTATGTTTGGATCCTATGTAATAGCTAACCCCAGCTTTGGTAGTATAAATATAGGAGACCTTATGAGCTTTGTATCTGCAATGTTGGCAGGTGTAAGTATAGTTAGTTTAAAGCAAGCCAGCAACAAAAATGAAGGATATTTAATTGTATTTTATGTTATGCTCATAGGAACAATTATAAATATTCCATTCAGCCTAGAATATATTATCAATTTTGATTATAATGGCCTGATTTATGTTGTTTTAGCTGGTTCGATGGGTTTTATAGCTCAAATACTTTTAACAGAAGGATATAAATATGTAGATTCTTCAACAGGTTCTCTATTGTCTTCAAGTAGGATATTAATGAGTGCTGTAATAGGCATAATATTTCTTGGGGAACCATTTGACTTACGAATCACTTTAGGCATGATATTAATCGGAGGCTCTTTAGTAGGTGTAAGTGGCTACTTTGATAAGAAAAAGGGAAATGTAGATACATCCACAAAAGATATTAATGATTTAGACTAGCTAGGACAGTTGTTATTAGCAAACCATAGAAGCAATCCAGGAATGAACCCCAATGAATTAGAGGATCTTCAAACAACTATAAAGGTATTAATTTACTAAATATAATCATTTACAACGATTAGAATTAGAAATAATAATAATATAAAAGTCTATAAATGAATAATTATAAGTTCAAAATAGAATGCCTTTAAAAGGGCATTTTTTCTTTGCCTTAATGGAATACTAATATCATCACCTGCGTGACAAGAGTAATTACATAAATCTTGGGTATATCCAAGATAAGGATAAATGTAAATAGGAGGTATATATTTATGGATTTTAGAATTGAACATGATACTATGGGCGAAGTAAGAGTACCTGCAGATAAGTATTGGGGTGCTCAGACTCAAAGAAGCTCTCAAAACTTTAAAATTGGTATAGAGAAGATGCCGATTGAAATCATAAGAGCATTTGCTATATTGAAGAAGGCAGCAGCTATAACAAACAATAAGCTGGGCAAGTTAGATGATAGTCGTATGGATATTATATCTCAGGTTTGTGATGAGGTATATGAGGGAAAACTAGATGACAATTTCCCACTTGTAGTATGGCAAACTGGTTCTGGTACACAAAGTAATATGAACGTAAATGAAGTAGTAGCAAATAGGTCAAATAAAATATTAGATGAAAAGCTAGTACATCCTAATGACCATGTAAATATGTCTCAAAGTTCCAACGATACCTTCCCTACTGCTATGAGTATTTCTGCAGTTATGGAAGTAGAGGCCAATCTATTGCCTGCTATTAGGCAGCTTAGACAGACCTTTGAAAGGCTAGAGAAAGAGAATGAAGGTATTATAAAGACAGGTAGAACCCATCTACAAGATGCAGTACCAGTATCCTTTTCCCAGGAGATCAGTGCTTGGACAGAGATGCTTATTAAAGGAGAAAAAAGGGTTGAGGAATCATTAGAAGGCATGAGGGAGTTAGCCCTTGGTGGAACGGCAGTAGGTACAGGACTGAATGCTCACAAGGATTTCGGTAGAATTGTTGCTGAGGAAATAACATCCATAACCAATACTAGATTTGTTACTGCAAATAATAAATTCTACTCCTTGACAAGCAAAAGTGATCTAGACTATGCCCATGGGGCTCTGAAATCATTGGCTGCCGATTTGATGAAGATTGCCAATGATGTAAGATGGTTGGCCAGTGGACCTAGATGTGGAATTGGAGAGATAACCATACCTGAAAATGAACCAGGTAGCTCTATAATGCCAGGCAAAGTTAATCCAACTCAATCAGAGGCATTGACCATGGTTACAGTTCAAGTTATGGCAAATGACGTGGCAATAAACTTTGGTGCGTCACAAGGCAACTTCCAATTGAATGTATTTATGCCAATGATGATATATAATTTCTTGCAATCTGTAAGATTATTAAGTGACGCTATTGTGTCCTTTGATGAGCATTGTGCAGCAGGTATATTACCGGATAAGGATAAGATGAAAGAAAATCTTGAAAAATCCTTGATGCTAGTAACGGCACTTAATCCTCATATAGGATATGAAAAATCAGCTACAGTAGCAAAAACTGCCCACAATAAGGGATCGTCCTTAAAAGAGGCAGCAGTAGAATTAGGATATTTAACAGAAGAAGAGTTCGATAATATTATAAAACCTGAAACAATGGTATAAAAAATGGGGACACGAAAGTGTCCCTTTCGTCATTCCTAACCTGTGAGAATGGTGTAGTATGTATAATGGGACATGGGGTCTGAATTGAATTGACACCTTGTCCCATTATAATTTTGTCATCCTGAGCTTAGTGAAGGATCTTCAATATCTTGGTAAAAAAAGATTCTTCGACTAGGTTTCAGAATGACAGTGCATAAACAAAGGAGACGTCCCATGCAATTCGGGAACCGTCCCCGTTGTCGCATAAACAAAGGAGACATCCCATGCAATTCGAGAACCGTCCCCGTTGTCGCACCATAAATGCAATTCGAGAACCGTCCCTGAATTGCACTGAATTGCATTGTCCCACAAAAAGGGACAGAAGTCCTGACCCTCTGTCCCTCCTTTTGAAGTCCTGACCCTCTGTCCCTTTTTGAGGT
>CAZXWU010000002.1:0-23570 GCA_964644495.1 uncultured Tissierella sp. | reverse complement strand
ATATCTTATTACTCAAATGTTAGATCTGCTAGTCCGCCTAAGGATGTCTCCTTGTACTCATATCTTAAATCATGACCTGTCCTTTTCATTGTCTCAACTACCTGATCGAAGGATACCAGGTGTTTACCGTCAGTGTAAAGGGAATAGATCACTGAATCTAGAGCCCTTACAGCTGCTTTTGCATTTCTTTCTATGCAAGGAACTTGTACATATCCACCTATTGGGTCACAAGTCAGTCCTAGATGGTGTTCTAGAGCCATTTCTGCAGCATACTCAATTTGATCTAAGAATCCTCCTAGAAGGAAAGCTGCCATACCAGCTGCCATAGCACATGCTGAGCCTATTTCAGCTTGACAACCACCCTCGGCACCTGAAATAGTTGCATTCTCTTTGATTAAATTACCAACCAAGCCAGCTATAGCCAGTCCTTTTAGGACTTCTTCTTTGGGTAAATCATATTCTTCCCATAATGCATATAAGAGTCCTGGTATCACACCAGCGGCACCACAGGTTGGAGCAGTGACTACTCTGCCACCACCACCATTTTCTTCAGAAACTGCTAATGTATAAGCAAATATTTTACCTCTAAATGGATCTGGTGAATTCCCCTTGGAAGCCTTTCTGTATATCTTCTGTGCTTTTCTAGGATATTTCAAAGCTCCTGGTAGGACATCGGATTTTGTAAGACCAGCCTTAACTGATGACTGCATAGCTTGCCATACCTCATCTAAATAATCCCAGATATCTCTACCTTCCATCTCTACAACATATTCCCATAGTTCTTTACCATTATTTTTACACCAAGAGATTATATCATCCATAGTACTTAGCTGGTATACTTCATAGCCACCTTGTCTGGCTTGTCCCTCTTCCATTATGGAACCTCCCCCTACAGAGAAGACCAACCAATCACCCATGAGATTTCCTTCTTGGTCATAGGCAAAAAGTTTCATACCATTTGAATGATATTCATGTAGGACTTCAGGCATCCATACTATTTCTGTTGGCTGCGGTTTCAAAGTTTCTTCTATAATCCAATCTGTTAAGTGGCCCTTTCCTGTCAAGGCCAAAGACCCATAGAGTTCAGCCTTAAAGCTACCTGCATTTGGATATTTTTCCTTAAACTGCATTGCAGCTCTTTCAGGTCCCATAGTATGTGAGCTAGAGGGACCATTACCTATTTTGAATAATTCTTTTATAGAATCCATATCAGTCTCCTATCTATATGATTAAACACTATAATATCTTATGGATTTTGAATCCATTTTCATCAAAGGCTCTTATTATTTTCTCTATATGCTTATGACTTTCTGTTATTACGGCGACTTTCAATTCAACATCTTGAAATTTGTTGTCCCCCTTATATCTATCATGGGAAAGCTCAATTACATTAGCATTTTGATCAGCTAATATTTGAGTTATCTTAGTTAGTTCACCTGGTTTATCAGCTAAATTCAAAGTAAAGTGGAATCTCCTTCCTCTGGATACCAGGCCATGATTGATTAATGTAGATATAGTCAAAACATCAATATTACCTCCACTGATGACACAGGCAATATTTTTATCCTTACAAGATAATTTTTTACTGGCGGCTAAAGACAAGAGACCTGAGTTTTCGGCAATCAACTTATGGTTTTCTGCTAGAGTTAAGAAGGCGTCCATTAATTCTTCGTCAGTAATAGTCACTATATCATCTACATAATCCCTAACTATTTCAAATGTATTGACTCCAGCTTTTCCGACGGCACAGCCATCAGCTATTGTAACAACCTCATCCAGTTGAGTGACCTTATTTAATTCCAAGGCCTTTATCATAGATGCTGCACCAGCGGGCTCAACCCCTATTACCTTGATATTTGGATTTAATCTTTTAGCTGCTACAGCAATACCACTTATCAATCCTCCGCCACCAAGGGGTACCAATATATAGTCAAGATCTGCCAATTCTTCTATAATTTCAAGTGCTATGGTGGCTTGGCCTTCTATAACATCTAGGTCATCAAAAGCATGAACAAAGGTATATCCATGTTTTTCTTGTAATCTTTTAGCTTCATTATATGCTTCATCATACACATCGCCGGCTAGTACCACATCCACACCATAGTCTCTAGTAGCATTGATCTTCAGCAAGGGTGTAGTCTTTGGCATTACAATAGTGGCCTTAATACCTAGCTTTTGGGCAGATAGGGCTACTCCTTGGGCATGGTTACCAGCAGAAGAAGTGATGATACCCTTTGACTTTTCTTCATCTAATAATTTAGATATTTTATTAAAAGCTCCTCGGACCTTAAAGGAGCCAGTGACCTGTAAATTTTCTGGCTTTATATAAATCTTATTACCCGATTCCTTGCTAAAGACAGGACTATATATCAAGCTTGTTTCTAAAATGATATCTTTTAAAGATTCTTTTGCCTTGTTAAAATCCAATTTTTCAGTTAAGTGTTTTCCCATATGTAAATTCCTCCTGACCTAATCAAAATATAAAAAAAAGAAACCATAATAAATTAAATCATTTATATTATATCATGGTTTCTAATTATTAATACTATTTACCTGTATATAGCTTTAAAATCAGTTTATAAGCTCTTCTATAGGTGTATATGGCAAGTTAAATTCATCAGCAACAGCTTTGAGAGTTACTTTACCATCTACCATATTGGCACCTTTGGCTAAAGAAGGGTCTTCCTTTAGTGCTTTTTTCCAGCCCTTGTTTGCTATCCTTAAAATATAAGGGATGGTATTATTGGTAAGAGCAAGGGTAGAGGACTTAGGTACAGCCCCAGGTATATTAGCTACTGCATAATGAATGACTCCATGCTTGATAAATGTTGGATTTTCATGGGTGGTTGGTCCATCTATAGTTTCAACACAACCTCCTTGATCAATAGCAACGTCCACTATGACACTTCCTGGCTCCATTTGCATAACCATTTCTTCAGTAATCAATTTTGGTGCTCTAGAACCTGGAATAAGGACGGCACCTACAACTAAATCAGCACTTTTAATAGCTTCAGTCATATTAAAATTATTGGAATACAGGGTCTCTATCTGTCCCATAAATATTTCGCTTAAATATCTCAACCTATCTACGACTACATCCAAGACTGTGACTCTGGCACCTAGACCTACAGCCCTTCTAATTGCCCCAGTACCTACTATGCCACCGCCTACAACTACAACGTGAGCTGGGGGTACTCCTGGGACCCCATCTATTAGCATACCTTTACCGCCATGGGTCTTTTCCAGATGGATTGCCCCTTGTTGCACTGCCATTCTACCTGCAACTTCACTCATGGGGGTCAATAATGGTAATGACTTGTCTGGAAGTTGTACAGTTTCATAAGCTAAGGCTACAGCTCCTGATTCCATGAGAGCTTTTGCAAGGCCTGCTTCATTAGCCAAGTGTAGGAAGGTAAATATGATCAAATCTTTTCTAAAATAAGCAAATTCTGACTCCAGTGGTTCCTTAACCTTGAGGATCATCTCAGCTTCTTTCCATAAGCTGGCAGCATCATCAATGATCTCTGCCCCCAAGGAATGATATGCTTCATCACTAAAACCAGATCCAAGTCCTGCATTGCTTTCGACTAAAACTCTATGACCTGATCTTATTAAAGCATCTGCACCAGCGGGTGTTAAAGCAACTCTGTTTTCTTGGGATTTGATTTCTTTTGGTACTCCAATAATCATATAAGTTTCCCCCTTTTTAAAAAGTCCTTCTTTAGATATATATTAACATAAAGATAGATTATTTCCAATATTGATAATTGTTGGACAATATTAAATATTAAATGAAGCCATATAGGCCCTATGTATAAGGACAAGTAAGTTGTCACAGAAGATGCGTAAATAATTTGAGCGAGCATATAGGTCCTGTATATAAGTACAACCCCTTATACTTAAAGGGGTTGTTTAAATTTGGGGACATTCCTCAGAAAGTTCGACCATTAATTGGGGACATTCCTTAGAAAGTTCGACCGTCCTGCAGAGGTTTGTCCCCGTACTCTTAACGAGGTGTGTCCACTTTTATTTCACTATTTAACTTTTTTTTCTGTAGTATAACTTGTTAGGGAATCCAATGCTAGATTTCCTTGTAAATCTCTTATATAGGATGGTTCAGTTCTGAATTCACCGACTACTCTAATGGTGTAGTGGGAGGATATTTTCGTATCTGTTATTTCAATTAAAAGTACTCTCTTGTCATCCCTTTTTAGGGACGTTGTGTAGTCATCTCTACTTAGAAGTCGTCCATCTTCTTCTCTATAAATCTCTAAGTCTCTTCTATAAAGGCTTACGGCTTCGGCTTCTAACTCTTCAGTAAAAGGAAGCTCTATTTGCTCTGTTGTTCTATCGCTAGTTACCTTTAATGAATTCAAAGGATATAGGACCCTAGGCGCTACCTCATCTACTAAGTGAATGTCTCCACTTTCAACTCCTGTACCAATTATTGTTTCCATATAGTTATTTCTAACTATGCTTAGGTCTCCATCTGCTACAGATGTTGAATCACTAGGGCGAAGATATAAGGTCACTTCATTTGATCTATCATCAACATATACATCTTCTATAGTTCTTCCTGTAAGGTTAAAGTCTCTTACACTTGCAGCTACTATAGGTATATTGAATCTAATCTTTATAGTATCTTCGTCTACTAATACACCTTGCTTGCCTGGAACACTTGCGTAATAATCAACAGCCTTAGCCTTGCCTGATGAGCTTCTATCGAACTCCAACTTTTTGATTAGGTCTTTTAGATCATTACCTGAAATGTCTTTTAATCCCCTGAGCTCTAGTAGGCTTAGATTATCTCCTATAACAACATCCTTACCGGAAATCCTGTCTGGTAACTCAATAGTCAAGGTCTTGCCATCATCACTTAGGTCTATATAAGAATCAAGTGGTAGATAGATAAGGGACCCATTGAAGTTGATTATATAGTTTTCTTTATTTTCTACTGTTCTATAATCCATTTCTTTATTGAATTGAACAGTTATAAAGTTACCATAACCTGTGTAACCTAATACATCTGGTCTTGTTATATCTTTCATATCAATTGTAGTTGAATATGGAACCATTAGGTTTTTAAGAGGTGTAGTATCTTCTACACCTTCTATATACAAGGTGTTCTCGCCTATAGGCAATGCTGTTGATAGATAAATGGTATATACTTTAGCAGAACCCTGTATATCTCTAATATTTAAAGTTCTACCACTTTGATCTTCTACTTCATAGTCAGATCTATTTTTGCCGTTTACATCTTTACTATAATGGACTTCTATGCTTCGACCATCTTCTGCCACAATTGTATTTGTAACCATAGGAGGGTTTTCGTCTATTATAGGTAAAACATCTATTTCATCTAATTTCATTCTATTGCCTGAATAATCCATCACATTCTCTACATAGATAGTTGTTTCATATGAATAGGACAATCTATTGTTCTTAAAGGATAAGTAAGCTTTATTGCCTACGAATGATACGCTATCTGGATTTATCTTTCTGTTTCTTGACCCTATCATATAGAATTGATTTCTGTTTGCTGTATCAGGGTCTATATCTTCATTAAATTCTATGATTACTTCTTCAAGACTAGCTCTAGCGCCTACTATCTCTGGTGGAGTATCATCGTCAATTATCTCAAAATCTAGATATTCATTGGATACCCTATGGTTGGCAAAATCTACCACACCATTTATTGTAATAGTGTGAGAGCCTTCTCTTAAATAGTTACTTCTAGAAGCAAAAATAAGAAAGACTTCATCATTAACTATGTTTACGTTTCCATTGAAAGTCCTATCGTTGATGATAAAGTTACTTGACGCAGCCCCTTTAATGGGCTCGGAAAAAACCACTTTTAGGCCCTTGTCTCCTAATTGTACTACTTCTAAGGCATGAGGTGCTGATTTATCTGATGCTGTGAACTCTTCCTTTTCAAGAATTAACTCTTGACCATCTTCTCCTATTACTCTTCCACTAATTTCATATTTGATAGCTTGTTTCATAGTGCTATTAAGGGTCAACATCACCTTTTTATTATTATCTGCAAATCTTACACCTGAAATACTTCCTGCATTGCTAGTATAATTGCTTATAAATGCTGAACTAGCAGTATCTACTGGCTGAGTAAAAGTAAGTGTAATTTCCTTTAGATTGTCAGCTGTTATATCTACCAGGGCAAAGTCTACTTCTTTAATTGAAAATGACTTAAAGACAGTATTTTTGCTACTGCCCTCGAATCGATATTCATAATTACCAGCTTGTAAATCCTTTAGCTCGATTTCAAATTCCCCATCTTTATCCAAATCAACTGCCCTGAGTATAGCTCCCCCGGTAATTCCTTCTGTAGTAGGTCTGATGTGTAGATTTAGACTTTCTACACCTATTGCCTTACCTGCTAAGGTAATAGTGTTTTTATTGATGGTTAATTTTTCATCTACCTTAAAAAGCTCTGGTATATCCAAACCTATTACCTCTGCTAATGTTTGGAATATATTACCCTTTTTATTCTGTTTTAGAGTATTAAGAACCATAGTAGCCATTTGACCCCTAGTCAATTTTGATGATGGGTTAAGGTTTAAATTGTCCATAATACCTAAGGATTTTGCAACTTCTGGTACTTGATTCCAATTTTGGGATTCCTCCCCATATCCTAATGCTCTAAGAAGTACTGTTTGAAATTCTTGAACAGTTGTATCCGAATTAAAACCAAACACATCTAACTCCTGCCCTTGAATTAATTCACTTTCTTTAGCCCATGTGATATATGGGATATAGAATTTTCTATCTGCATTTAGATCTTTAAATACATTCCTCCCAACATAGGATTTAGCCTTGTCTTCCTCTTTATAAAGACGAGAAATCATAACTACCATATCCTGTCTTCTAAGATTGTTATTAAGCATCAAATCCCCATCTTCGTCTCCTGTTAAAACTCCTAGGCTTTTAAGTACTTCTCCATCATAATCATAATCAGGTGCAGCAAGAACTGGTACTAATGCTGATAATAACATTGATAATAACAACAATGCTGCTAGTATTCGTTTCACCTAATATCTCTCCTTTCTTTCTATTAAACTTTCTACTATAATTATACTACAATAAACTGGTATTTTATATTACAATATAGTTACACTGGGGTTAAATCCTTAATACAAAATTGATTTGACATAGTTTTTCCTATGTTATAAAATTATATAGTTAAAGGAACTAATGGGAGGGGAATTGGATTGCAAACAAAGTATATTTTTGTGACAGGTGGAGTGGTTTCTTCTTTAGGAAAAGGAATCACAGCGGCTAGTTTAGGTCAACTTCTAAAGAGTAGAGGACTGAAGGTCACTATTCAGAAATTTGACCCTTATATAAATGTGGACCCAGGTACAATGAGTCCCTATCAGCATGGAGAAGTATTTATAACTGACGATGGTGCTCTTACGGATTTGGATTTAGGGCATTATGAAAGGTTTGTAGATATTAGTCTCAATAAAAATTCCAGTGTAACTACTGGAAAGATCTATTGGTCCGTTTTAAACAAGGAAAGAAAAAGAGAGTATGATGGTAGTACAATACAGATAATACCTCATATTACTAATGAAATTAAAGAAAGAATCATTAGGGCATCCAAAGAAAAGGATGTTGATATTGTGATAACTGAGATTGGTGGTACAGTAGGGGATATTGAATCCCTACCATTTATCGAGGCTATTAGACAGATTAAATACGATGTAGGCAAGGAAAATGTGATGTATCTTCATATGACCTTGGTTCCATATCTACGCAAAAGCCAAGAACTAAAAACCAAACCTACTCAACATAGTGTAAAAGAACTTAGGGGATATGGTATACAACCTGATACCCTGATATGCAGAACGGAGAAACCTCTGACAGATGACTTAAAGGATAAGATTGCCTTGTTCTGTGACTTGGATCCATCAGAAGTTATTGAGAACTTTGATGCAGATAGTATCTATGATATACCTATAATGTTAGAGGAGAAGGGTTTAGCTAAACAGGTTATTAAACATTTAAACTTAGAATGTGATGAGCTGGATCTAACTGAGTGGAACAACCTACTAGACAAGATGCACAATATGAAGGGCAAGATCAAGATTGGCCTAGTAGGAAAATATGTGGAGCTTAAGGATGCATATCTATCAGTATCTGAATCACTATTCCATGGAGGTTTAGAAAATGGGGTAGAGGTGGATATAGATTGGATCCAAGCACAGGATTTAAATGATGATAATTGTCATGACTACTTAAAGGACCTTGATGGAATCCTAGTTCCAGGTGGATTTGGTAAAAGAGGTATAGAAGGAAAAATTTCAGCTATCAAATATGCTAGAGAAAATAAAGTACCTTTCCTTGGTCTTGCATTAGGTATGCAACTAGCTGCTATAGAATTTGCTAGAAATGTAGCAGGTTTAGAAGGTGCACATGGTACAGAATGGCAGCCAGATACTGAGTATCCTATTATAGATTTATTGCCTGAACAAAAGGACGCTGAAGCCCTAAATGGCAAGATGAGACTAGGTCTTTATCCATGCAAGATATCTCCTGATACCTTGGCAAGAGAAATCTACCAGGATGAGATAATATATGAAAGACATAGACATAAATATGAGATAAATAATGAGTACAGGGAAACATTGATTGAAAGTGGGCTAACAGTATCTGGAGTCTCTCCAGATGAGAGATTAGTAGAGATGATTGAGCTAAAGGATCATCCATGGTTTATTGGTGTGAACTTCCACCCAGAATATAAATCAAGACCAACCAAAGCACATCCATTATTTAGGGAATTTGTTAAAGCTGCAAAAAAATGATAAAAAGACGGTACCTTTTGGTATCGTCTTTTTTTCATCCTGAGTAAAAGGAAGGATCTTTTTTATTCTGTTCTTATTGCATCTAAGGCGCTTAGTTTCATGGCCCTTCTAGCTGGGAAATATCCTGATACTATCCCTATAAACATGGAGAAACCCACCGCTATAAATACCAACCATATAGGTATGACTGATATCTTGGTAGCTCCATACATACCCATAGAGGCCCCAAAGGACTCTGCGCCAAATTTATTGATTATATATGACAAGAGGTAGGAGAAGCCAACTCCAAAGACTCCCCCTGATAAACCTATAAGGGCTGATTCAAACAAAAATAGATTTCTAATATCGCCTAGGGAAGCACCTATAACTTTCATGACCCCGATTTCCCTAGTTCGCTCGTATATACTCATAATCATAGTATTGGTGATTCCTATGGCAGCTACTAGTAAGGATACCCCGCCTATACCGCCAAGCACTGCTTGGATCATGGTTGCCTGATCCTTCATAAATTCAAGCTCGTCATTAAGACTATAAGCTTCAAAGCCCATATCCTTTATAGTATCTTGTATCTTAGCTACATTATCTATTTCATTTACCTTAACATCTATACGATTGTAGTCGGTTGAAATACTACCTGGTCGTGGCCTTTGCCCCTCAGCCCTTTCCTTTTCTGTAATCATCTTTTGTAAGTCTTTAATTGGCATATATATACCATAGCTGGTTTGCCAATCCCCTTCTGTGAGTAGACCTATTGATTTTATATCATATTCCTTGTAAGTTACATCTTGCTGGCCTGGCATGCTATAACCATAACTAGGATCCAGGGTAATGCTCATTCTATCCCGCATTAGATTGATATTAGGTTCCCTCCATATTCTAGCATTAGGATCATGGAAGCTGTGAACCATACTACTACCAAATACTACACCTAGCTCATCCCTAGAATCAAGTAGACGTCCTTCAGCTGCTTCAAAACCAAAGGCTTCCATTGCACCAGGGTCGATTCCTCTTATTGGGACTTGGGACATGTATCTTCCATTAATCACTGCACCGTATGCCTCTAGCATAGGGCTTACTGCATCAACATTTGCCATCAGTCTGAAATTTTCAATAGCCCTGTCGTCTAAATCCACTTCTTTTTCTCCTGGTTGCATTGGGTCAACCCATTTTTTGTGAACATTTATAGTGGTAAGACTACCCCATTGGGAAATCTGCTCTTCAAAAAACTCAGTTAGGCCAAAGCCAAGGCTGAGCATTACTATTATTGAACTGGTACCTATGACTACACCTAGTATAGTAAGTGATGTCCTTAATTTCCTTCTCCACAGATTTTTAATACCCATTAGAAATAAGTCAATTTTACTCATCTAATGACAATTCCTTACTTTTTTTCTTTTTCCTATAGAAGACAATACCTCCTATAGCTGCAATTACTGCCAGTGTTATCCAAAGACCTGGTGACTTAAGAAGACCAGTTTCTTCTTCAAATGGGGGCATTTCTTCTCCCCATGGATCTTCGTAAACAGGCATTTCTCCTATATTTAATGAGAATTCTTTCCTTACCTCTTGCATTTGACCTGTGGAGTCTTCGTAGGTAAATACTACATCCCCGGCTAATTCTCCCATTTCCATTGGGATTACATAACCTTCAAAATATTCACTGCTTCCACTTGTAAAGTTTCCAACATAATATTGGGCATTTTCTGTTTGGAAGTCGCCTTCAAGCTTAACCATCATATTGTATAGGGTTACCTTACCAGTGTTATAAAACTCTAATGAAATAGGAGTTGATTGACCAACATATGCTTCAGGGAAGAAGCCTACCTCTCCAACCTCTAATTTGGATTGTTGTATAACTGGCACCCCTATTAGCTCTGTAATCCCTGTATATTCTATGTCATCACTATCTTCATACTCAAAATTTGCCATTATAGTGTGAGTTTTTGCAATGGCATCAGGAATGGTATACATGGTAATAGTCTTTTCAATCCTGCCCCTTGGTGGGATTGAGTCGATATAGAATGTATTTGAAGAATTAACTGGTGTAAATGCTGAACTATTACTTTCTTCGTTACTAGACCCTGGCTCGGATGTCAAAAATATCTTTATATTCCTTACAGTTTTTGTAGAGCTTGTATTGTAAAAGGAAAGATTCATCTCAAAGTTTTCACCAGCTCTAACCAATTGTGGAGCGAAACTATATTTGTCAATTATCAATTTTGCTTTACTTGTGTTTTCGGAAGAATCATCAGCTACAACATACATACCAACAAATTGATTGGTTACATGTTTTTGGTCATCGCCTTGGTTGAATTCATCTTCATATTCTACACTTATATTAATTGGATAATTTCTAGTTATGGCGTCTTCAGTTGGACTAAATACAAAGCTTAGCTTTTCAGTTTCACCTGCTTCTATATTGTTCAACTTAAGTATACTTGTTGACTTAGGTACAACTGCTGGGTCAGAACTTTCGGCTTTTACAAGTATGTTAACTGCATCTGAATCACTATTATTTCTTAGATCAAACTTTAATACAAAATCCCTATTTGGACCAATACCTGCTGTTGGGTATTCAAGATTTTCCATCAAGAGGTTGGATGAATGGCTAGCTGATCCACCTACGGTTAAATAGATTTTTTGTCTTTCTTCTACTTGGCCATATTCAAAGACTAGTTCTAGCTCGTGACTACCTCTTTCTATATTGCTAGCTGCCTTTAAGTCATAGACCAGAGATGATATCATATTACCAGGCACTCTATTTATATATTGCACATCTGTTCCAGATCCAATATAGAAGCCTCCATCACTCTTAAGTCCTTCTAATCTAACGTTTACGTTGTTTGCATCACGGTTTCCTCTATTTTCAAAGAGTACATTAAGCTTGACATCTTGACCGGCTAGGATGACTTCTGGTTCAGTTGAAAGCTCTGTGATCAAAAGCTTAGGAGTTGAGCTTCTGCCCGATACGCTTACATATACTACTTCAGTATATGATCCTGTTGCCCTTTCGCTTCCCATTCCAACGTAATAAGAAAAGTTAAAGACTAGTTCAATAGGATAATTTCCTGGTTCTGCATTTTCAGACACTACCACGTCTAACTTTAATGATTGACTGCCACTTTGTCTAATATTTCCTAGAGACACTGTGTTAGTCAAATTATTTGATGATAATGGTTCAGAAAATTTTGGTACAGCTACTACGTCATAGGCATCATTACCTATGGCATGTAGGTTAAGTGTGATAGACTTTGACCTACCTGGATCTATACTTGGGACTTCCATATCTTTAATACCTATAATAGGTGCTGTAAGATTACCAAACCGATCTGGATACTCGTTGGCTAAAACTTCAATTGGCATGGCTGATAAAATAAATACAAAGATTAAAATAATGCTCAAAAATCTCTTCATGATTAAACAATTTCCCCCTTATTAGCAACTTTTTCTTCAATTTTTTCAATGCGTCCATCTCTAAGATATACAACTCTATTCACATAATCAGCTAATTCAGTATCATGTGTAACAACAATTAGGTTTTGCCTTGACTCTCTTGCCATGGATGTCATCAAGTCCATGACTTCGTAGGTGGTTTTTGTATCTAAGTTGCCTGTAGGCTCATCAGCAAAAATTATCCTTGGATTTCCTACGAAAGCCCTGGCTATACTGACTCTTTGTTGTTGACCACCACTCATTTCTGATGGTTTATGGTGGAGCCTATTCCCAAGTCCAACATTTGTAAGCATATCCTTAGCCATTTTGTTTCTTTTACTTCTTGATATACCTTTGAAGGTAAGACCAAGACTTACATTTTCCATGGCTGTTAAGGTAGATATCAAGTTGTAGGATTGAAATATAAATCCTACATTTAGCTGCCTAAACTTTGTTACATCCTTTTCGCTCATCTTCTCTATATGATGCTTGCCTATGGTTATTTGGCCCTTACTTGGTTTTTCCAGACCTGCCATCATATTTAGAAGGGTAGACTTACCTGACCCAGATGTACCCAAGAGACAGATAAATTCTTCTTTTTTGATATTTAGATTGACATTATCCAAAGCTACGATTTTCTCATCGCCCATCCTATAAATTTTAGTTAGGTTTTTTAACGATATAAATTCATCCAAAAGCTAATCCCCCTCTCATTTCCCTACTATAACAAGCTTACCAAAAAACTTCTAAAAAAAGGTTACAATAATATTAAGATTTGTTAAATGTTTATGAATCTCTATATTTTACCATACTTATCCATATATATTATCATATGCTTATTGGGAATGCTTTACAAATATGTATCCTCACTACATTTTATGGATAATGTAATTTGTATATGTTATAATTAGGGCAAGTTATCTTGTTAGAAACTGGACATTAGTGGTATAATATAATTAGAAAAGTAATTTAGGGGGAGGAATAGGAATGCTTTTAACAGGTAAAGAACTATTACTTGATGCTCAAAAGAAGAATTACGCTGTCGGTGCATTTAATGTAAACAATATGGAAATAATTCAAGCAATAATTAATGGTGCAGAAGAAAGAAATTCACCAGTTATTCTACAGGCTAGTCAAGGAGGCATCAAATACGCAGGTATTGAATACATAGCTGCTCTAGGAAAACTGGCTGGAAGAAATGCTAGAGTGCCTGTGGCCTTACACCTTGATCATGGTACGGATTTTGACCAAGTTATGCTATGTATAAGACATGGTTTTACATCAGTGATGATAGATGGGTCTAGATTTCCTTTGGAGGAGAATATAGCCTTTACTAAAAGAGTAGTAGATATAGCACATTCTGTAGGGGTTTCAGTTGAGGCTGAACTAGGAAAGATTGGCGGTACAGAAGACCATATCACAGTAAGTGAAAAGGACGCTACTTTCACAGACCCAAATGAAGCAAAGATATTCGTCGAGGAAACTGGAGTTGACTCTTTGGCCATAGCTGTAGGTACTGCCCATGGTGTTTACAAGGGTGAACCTAAATTGGACTATGATAGAATCAAGGCTATAAGAGATCTAGTAGATATTCCTTTGGTATTACATGGTTCAAGTGGAGTCCCAGAAGAAAGTCTAAAAAAAGCCATATCCCTTGGTGTTTGCAAGATTAATATAGATACTGATATCAGGGCTGCTTTTGCTAGAGCGGTGAAAGAATTTGTTGGAGATAATCCTGATGAAATCGACCCAAGAAAGATATTAGGGCCAGCAAGCAAGGCTATGAAGGAAATCATTATGGAAAAGATGGAGATATTCGGTTCAATCAATAGAGCATAAGTCTATGGTAGGAATGACCTATGTCATTTTCTAAAGGGAGGGATAGTATGAAACTATTTATCGATACTGCTAATCTTGATGAGATCAAAGAAGTAAATGAATGGGGAGTTATCTGTGGTGTAACTACAAACCCTAGTCTTATAGCCAAAGAGGGCGGAGTTTTTGAAGAAGTAGTAAAGGAAATCACTGAGATAGTTGACGGCCCTATAAGTGCTGAGGTAATTTCCCTGGAAAAAGAAGGTATGCTCAAAGAAGCAAGAAAGCTTGCAAAAATACATGCCAATATAATAATTAAGATACCTATGACAAGGGAAGGACTAAAGGCAGTAAAGGTTCTTCATTCAGAAGGAATCAAAACAAATGTCACCTTGGTTTTTTCTGCAAGCCAAGCATTATTAGCTGCTAGAGCAGGGGCAACATATGTAAGCCCGTTTGTAGGAAGATTAGATGATATAAGTAATCCAGGAATGGATATAATCGATGATATTGTAAGTATTTTTGATATACATGGTATAGACACAGAGATAATTGCAGCAAGTATTCGTCATCCAATACATGTATTGGATGCAGCAAAAGCAGGAGCTCATATATCAACAATTCCTTACAAGGTATTTCTACAAATGTTAGACCATCCCCTTACAAATATTGGAATAGATAAATTTATACAAGATTGGAGCAGTATCAAGGACTAGTCCTTGGCTGCTTCTTACCCTTTCATTATTTTGTGTTAGTCACATTTCTGAAGAATCCCTATTAGGACATATTATTTTATATATTATTGATTTGCCGGGTGGGCTTGTCCCAATGACACACGGTATTTTAAGTGTTAAAATTTTTGGAGGTGTATATAATGGATAGAAATTTACCCATAAATTTAGGTAGAGTCACAGAAGCTGCAGCCCTAGCCAGTGCAAAACATTTAGGCAAGGGTGACAAGGATAAGGCAGACCAGGCGGCTGTGGACGCTATGAGAAGAATGTTTGATACAATAAATATAGATGGAGTAGTAGTAATAGGTGAAGGCGAAATGGACGAGGCTCCTATGTTATATATTGGGGAAAAGATAGGTAAAGCCGGTGAAGACGATTTGAAGGTAGATATAGCTGTTGATCCAGTGGATGGCACCACATCAGTAGCCAATGGATTGCCTAATGCTATATCAGTAGTGGCAGTAGCTCCCAGAGGATGTCTCCTACATGCACCTGATACCTATATGAAAAAGATTGCTGTAGGTCCCAAGGCCAAGGGTGTAATAGACATACATAAATCCGTGCAAGAAAATATCCTTAATGTAGCAAAAGCCTTGAATAAGTCAGTTGAAGATATTACTGTTGAAGTATTGGATAGGCCTAGGCATGATGAAATGATCAAAGAGATTCGTCAGGCAGGAGCTAGGATCAAACTAGTTAGTGATGGGGATGTCCTAAGTGCCATATCAACTTGCTTTGATTATACTGGAGTTGATATGACCATGGGTATAGGTGGAGCCCCTGAAGGAGTAATAACAGCTGTTGCATTAAAATGTATTGGTGGAGATTTTCAAGGGATATTAGCTCCACTAAATGAAGAACATAGACAGAGATGTATTAAAATGGGAGCTGACATAGACAAGGTCTATTATATAGATGATTTAGCTAAAGGTGGGGAAATGTCCTTTGCTGCAACGGGCGTTTCATATGGAGAATTATTAGAAGGGGTAAAATATCTAAACAATAATACAGCTACTACCCACACTCTAATTCTTAGATCAGAGACAGGTACGATTAGGTTTTTACAATCGATACATCATTTGGATAAAAAACCAGAATATGCAAAATAAAACAGGTGGTGATTTTTTGAATCAAGATGATTTAAAGAAAAAGAAGTTAAATGAATTAAGAGAAATGGCTAAAGAGATGGGAATTTTACAGCCCTATAAGTTCAAAAAAGACGAGCTTATTCAATTGCTCATAATGAATAACAAAGAAGAAACAGAAGAAAATTATGAAAATTGGGATGAACCAGACAAGATAAAGATTTCAGAGGTAGACTTAGAGGACTTATCAGACAAGGCTTCAGAGGAGTTGGAGCATCTTGATGAGATAGATACAGCCCAAGGTATCCTTGAGCTTCATACAGATGGGTATGGATTTTTGAGAAGGGATAACTATCAGTCAGGTGACAATGACATATATATATCACCATCACAAATTCGGAGATTTAGACTTAAGACAGGAGACAAAATCCTAGGGGTAACTAGACCACCAAAAGCTGGAGAGAAATTTCAAGCCCTACTATATATCAAGGCTGTCAATGGAATGGACCCGGAGACTGCAATAAAAAGGCCTAATTTTGATACACTAACCCCTATTTACCCTAAAGAAAGGCTTGTCCTTGAGACCAATCCTCATGAATTTGCTATGAGAATGATAGATTTGGTAGCACCTATTGGGAAAGGGCAAAGGGGAATGATAGTATCACCTCCAAAGGCAGGTAAGACTACTTTGCTAAAAATGGTAGCTAATTCTATAGCCCAAAATCATCCTGAAGTTGAACTGATTATTCTATTGATAGATGAAAGACCAGAGGAAGTTACGGATATGAAAAGATCAGTCAAAGGTGATGTAATCTATTCTACCTTTGATGAACTACCAAGAAATCATACCAAGGTCTCTGAAATGGTACTTGAAAGGGCCAAACGATTGGTGGAGCATGGTAAGGATGTAGTTATACTACTAGATTCTATCACTAGATTGGCTAGGGCCTATAATCTAACCATACCTGCTACTGGTAGAACCCTTTCAGGAGGGCTAGACCCAGGTGCTCTCCATAGGCCAAAGAGGTTCTTTGGTGCTGCTAGGAAGATAGAAGAGGGAGGCAGCCTTACAATTTTGGCTACAGCATTGGTGGAAACAGGTAGTAGAATGGATGATATGATATTTGAAGAGTTTAAAGGTACAGGCAATATGGAGATTCACTTAGATAGAAAACTATCTGAAAAAAGGATATTCCCAGCTGTAGATATCAACAAATCAGGTACTAGAAGGGAAGAACTTCTTCTAAACCAAAAAGAATTAGAGACTGTATGGTCCTTGAGAAAGGCAATGGGGAATGCACCTACACAGGAAATAACTGAAAGCTTTATTGATAACTTGCTAAAGACAAAGACCAATGAAGAATTTATTGATGACATAAGAAAGAAAATATGGTTTTAGTTGATTATAAAAAATAATTATGCTATAATTTAATGGTTGAAATGATAATATCTTATTGATATAGAGTTTTGTGAAAGAGGTGAAATACATGAAAGCAGAAATTCATCCAAATTATGTAGAGGCAAGAGTTACATGTGCATGTGGTAACACATTTACAACTGGCTCCACTAAGGAAGAGTTAAAGGTAGAAATTTGTTCTGAATGTCATCCATTCTTTACAGGTAAACAAAAATTTATGGAACGTGGTGGCCGTGTAGAAAAATTCAAGAAGAAATACAATATGGACTAATTTCTTCAAAGAAATCTAGGTTAGTTGCTGGTGCATCTAACCTTTTTTTTATGGAAGGGAAGGAAAGCAAGATCCACCCTTTCACTTAGGATGACATACAAGAATTAGCTGTCACTCTGAGTCTTGGGGAGAATCTTAGTTTAGAAGGTTCGTTTTATTTGGGATGATAAGGGTAAATGTATATAAAGGTTGTGTATAAATGGAAAAAGATAATAATAATTTAAGTCCAAAACATAAGACATCCATAGGTGGCCAAGCTCTCATGGAAGGGGTAATGATGAGAGGACCAAAAAACATTGCCACAGCGGTTAGAAAGCCTGATGGGGAAATAATTTTGAAGATGGAGAAATTAAATACCCTAGGTATGAGATATGGATTCTTTAGATTACCTTTCATTAGGGGTATAGTTGGTATAGTGGAATCTATGATTATGGGTACAAAAGAGCTGATGTATTCAGCTGAATTTTATGAAGATGAAGAAAGTGATAATGACAAGGAAAGTTGGACACAGAAGATTTTCAAAGACAAGGCTGAAGATGTAGAGATGGCTTTTGCTGTTATTACCTCATTTGTCTTGGCACTTGGTGTTTTTATGATATTGCCAAACTTTTTGACATCTTTATTTAGCTCTATAGTTCAAAACCATATAGCCTTAAATCTTATAGAAGGTTTAATTAGGGTTATAATATTCTTCATATATGTAATATGGATATCAAAACTAGATGATATTCGAAGGGTATTTGAATACCATGGGGCAGAACACAAGTCTATACATTGTTACGAAAATGAAGAGGAGCTAACAGTAGAGAATATAAGGAAGTTCCCAATTTTACATGGTAGATGTGGCACTTCATTCTTGTTTATGGTTATGATGGTAAGTATATTTGTATTATCATTCTTTGGTTGGCCTAATCCCCTTCAAAGGATTTTGATTAGAGTTCTAATGTTTCCTGTTATAGCAGGGATATCCTATGAAATAAATAGAATAATTGGTAGAAGTAGTTCAAAACTTTGTTATGCACTTTCTTACCCAGGTCTAATGGTTCAAAAACTGGCAACAGTAAGGGAACCAGACGATAAACAGATAGAAGTAGCCATAGCTGCTCTCAAAGCTGTGATACCTGAGACTAGGGAGGAAGACATGTGGTAATCAATCAACTAATTTTAAAAGGTATGACTCTAATAGAAGGAAAAGAATATTCTAATCCGCGTTTAGAGTCTATACTAGTTTTGTCACATTTATTGGATGTGGATAAATCATACATCTATATAAATGGTCACAAAGAGGTGGATAAGCACATAGAGAATGCCTATTTTGATATAATGTCAAAAAGGGCAAAGGGACACCCCCTTCAGTATCTATTAAATTCCGAAGAATTTATGGGACTCAATTTTTATCTTGAAGAAGGAGTCCTTATACCAAGACCGGACACAGAGCTTTTAGTAGAGTTTATAATGGATAGGATTGATAGGAATAAGTCTATTAAGCTGTTGGATATTGGAATAGGAAGCGGGGCTATTTCATTAAGCATTGCTAAAAAGTGCCCAAACACACATATTATTGGCATAGATTTAGAAAGTATGCCAATAAAGGTATCCAATATTAACAAAGAAAGACTTAATATAGATAATGCACATTTTTACCAAGGAGACTTATTTGAAGCTTTAGAAAAAAATAGTATAGATGACAAGTTCGACTTTATTGTATCAAATCCTCCATATATAAGGACAGGTGACATTGAGAATTTGCAAGTTGAAGTCAAGGATCATGAGCCTCTTACCGCCTTAGATGGTGGAGACGACGGCCTTGAGTTTTATAGAAGAATAAGTAAAGGTGCTAAGGACTATCTAATGTCAAATGGAATGTTAATTTATGAGGTCGGATGTGAGCAGGGAGACCAAGTAATGGGTATATTAAATAATGAAGGATTTAAAGATGTATCTATTTTGAAGGATTATCAAGGGTTGGATAGGGTGGTTTACGGTTTTAATAAATAAAGGAGAAAATAATGAAGATATTTTTGCAGCTGTTTACTTCTTTTTTTAAGATAGGGGCCTTTAGTTTTGGTGGTGGATATGCTATGTTACCTCTACTGGAAAAGGAACTCATAGACAAACATAATTGGCTAACCACTGCTGATTTTATAGACATACTTGCTATATCAGAAATGACGCCAGGTCCAATAGCTATAAATTCGGCAACATTTTTAGGCTATAATGTTGCTGGTATTCAAGGTGCAATTATATCTTCCTTTGCTGTAGTACTTCCTTCCTTTATAATTATTACTTTAATGTTCAAATTTATAACAAAGTTTAAGAGTTCACCATATGTATCGTGGACATTTAAAGGTATAAGGCCTGTGGTTTTGGGGCTTATAGGTGCCGCAGCAATTACTGTAGGGAGGACTTCCTTTGTAGATATAAAATCCGTCTTATTAGCCATGTTAATATTTTATCTGGTATCGTTTAAAAAGGTCAATGCAATACTAGCCATAGTAATAGCTGGACTTTTGGGCATAATTCTTTATTAAGGGGGAAGGCATATGTTGTGGGAAATGTTTACTATATTTTTTAAAATAGGAGCCTTTACCTTTGGCGGAGGATTTGCTATGATACCTATTATACAACAGGAAATTGTATCAAGAAAAAAATGGGTTAAAGATGAGGAATTTATAGATATAATCTCAATAGCACAATCATCACCTGGACCAATAGCTGTAAATACTAGCATATACGTAGGTTACAAAATTAGAGGGTTTCCAGGTGCTATTATAGCTACATTGGGGACGGTTTTACCATCCTTTATTATTATATTATTGATTGCTAAATTTTTCTATCAATTTAAGGATAATATAATAATCGAAAAAATATTTTTAGGGATACGGCCTGCAGTTGTGGCATTGATATTATCTGCAATCTATAGTTTAATACACAAGTCGCATTTTGAATATATACACCTTGCTATAGCCTTGGCCACAGCATTGATTGTCGCATTTTTTGATGTAAATCCTATATATATGATTATTTTTGGTGTAGTTTTATCTATAACAATTAATAAGTTCAGAAAAAATAAAGAGACTAAAGAGACTGATGAATAAACAAACACAGAATTATTATTAACTGATTTAGGGGGTTATGTATGTTAGAGAAATTGGATTTTATTGAGAAGAAATATATTGAATTAACTGAGAGGACTATGAATCCGGACTTAGTAAACGACTTAAATGAGTACCAAAAGGTAATGAAGGAGATATCTGATATTGAGCCAATAGTAACTAGATATAAAGAGTATTCTACTTATATTGAAGAGCTTGAAGATGCTAAGGAAATGCTTTATGAAAAGCTTGATGATGAGATGAAAGACTTAGTCAAGGAAGAGATCAAAGAGTTAGAAGAGAATGTTGCCAATTTAGAGGAAGAACTAAGGGTATTATTAATACCAAAGGATCCAAATGATCATAAGAACGTAATTGTTGAAATAAGAGGTGGGGCTGGTGGTGACGAAGCAGCTCTATTTGCCGGTGACTTATTTAGAATGTATAGTAGGTATGCTGAAAAAGAAAGATGGAAGATTGATATAATGTCCACCAACGAAATAGGTATCGGTGGCTATAAAGAAGTCATATTTATGATCAAGGGTAAGGGTGCTTACAGTAGATTAAAATATGAATCAGGAGTTCATAGAGTACAAAGGGTTCCTGATACTGAATCCAGTGGAAGGATTCATACATCAACTGTTACAGTAGCTGTCTTACCAGAGGCCGAAGATGTGGATATTCATGTCAATGAAAGTGACTTAAAGATTGATATCTATAGATCCTCAGGGGCAGGTGGCCAGCACGTAAATACTACAGATTCAGCTGTAAGGATTACTCATTTACCTACAGGGATAGTAGTTTCTTGTCAAGACGAGAGAAGTCAGATTAAAAATAGAGAAAAAGCAATGAAAATATTAAAAACAAGAATATTTGATCAGATGTTAAGTGAACAGGCAGCAGAAATTGCTGAGGAAAGAAAAGGTCAAGTAGGTACAGGTGATAGGTCAGAGAGAATTAGAACTTATAACTTCCCACAAGGAAGAATAACTGATCATAGAATAAATCTTACCCTTCATAAATTGAGTGCTATATTAGAAGGAGAACTTGACGAATTGATAGATAATTTGATAACAACTGATCAGGCACAAAAATTAAAGGCACAATAAGGGAGGGGACTCCCTTTTTTGACGCGCAATTCGGCCTGCAATTCGGGGACGGTTCTTGAATTGCACAAAGAATACTATCTTCATTGGAGTGAGAGAATGGATACTAAAATTATAGAAATTGATGATAGGAATATTGACAATGACCTAATTGGTCAAGCGGCGGATATCATCAAAAGAGGCGGAATAGTAGCTTTTCCTACGGAAACTGTATATGGTCTTGGTGCCAATGGACTTAATGAAGAGGCGGTCAAAAATATCTATAGGGCCAAGGGCAGACCAAGTGACAATCCCTTGATATTACATATTTCTAACATAGAAGAACTGGATCCCTTGGTTAGAGAGATTCCAGATTTAGCTTATGCTTGTATGGAAAGATTTTGGCCTGGACCATTGACCATTATATTTAAAAAAAGCCAACTCATACCCCACATAATAACTGCAGGCCTAGACACTGTAGCCATTAGGATGCCTGACCATAGGATAGCTTCAAAACTAATTTCCCTATCAGGGGTTCCAATAGCAGCCCCGTCTGCAAATTTGTCTGGTAGACCAAGTCCTACAAAGGGTATCCATGTTATAGAAGATATGGTTGGTAAAATTGATATGATTATAGATGGTGGAGATACAGGGCTAGGATTAGAGTCAACTGTACTTGATTTATCAACAGATAGATCAACTATACTTAGACCAGGTGGTATAACTTTAGAAGGCTTAAGGGAAGTTATCCCCAATGTAACCCAGGATGAAAGTATAACTAATAAAAACAAGATCCCAAAATCCCCAGGACAAAAATATAGACATTATGCACCAAATGCTGACATGATATTATATACTGGGGACATAGACAAAATTGTCCAAGAGATAAATATACAAGCAGAGGTCTATATTGATCAAGGAAAAAAAGTAGGAATAATGGCTACAGAAGAGACAAAGAATAAGTATAATCTAGGTCAGGTTCTAATTTCTGGTTCTCGAATGAAAAGGGAAACCATAGCACATAATCTATTTGATATCCTCAGGTCTTTTGATGAATTGGATGTGGACATAATTCTGGCAGAGGGAGTTGCATTTGATAATATAGGAATGGCGATTATGAATAGAATGGTTAAAGCCGCAAGTGGCAAGGTTATTAATCTATAGAGGTGATGAAAGTGAAGGTTTTGTTTATATGCACAGGTAATACTTGTAGGAGTCCTATGGCTGAAGGATTGCTGAATAGCATAGCCAAGAAAAACAATTTGGATATAGAGGCTAAATCAGCTGGTGTATATGCCTTTGATGGAGATGTTGCCAATAAGAATGCAGTATCTGCATTAGAAGCATTAGGTATAGATATTTCAGGTCATAAATCCCAACATGTAAGTAAGGAATTGGTAGATGAAGTAGATTTGATATTGACTATGTCTAGGTCCCATAAAAAGACATTGATAATGAATTATCCCAATGCAGAGGATAAGATTTTTTTGCTTAATGAATATGCATTTGATGATGAAAGGGATATAGCAGATCCTTTTGGAAGGGACCTACATAATTATCAAATAACAAGGGATGAAATCCTTAAAGCATTAAAAAGTATAAAATGGGATCAATAACTCACTCAAAACATAATGCGACAAGGGGGACGGTTCTCCTGTCGCACTCCATTATCGAATAGAATAGTCAGTGTGACAAAAAGGGACGGTTCTCCCTTGCCCCACCCCATTATCGAATAGAATGTGGGCGACCTAGGGTTAGCCCCTACATAATAGGGTGTAGGGGGCGGCTTCCAGGCTGTCCCGGTTTACATAAAT
>CAZXWU010000001.1:0-37359 GCA_964644495.1 uncultured Tissierella sp. | reverse complement strand
GATTATAGGCTTTTGCAGGAGCTTCCGCTACTGCCAATGATGCGGCATGGGCAAATCTATTGCTATTACCAATAACAAATGTATTAAAGGAATACTTAGGGTTTAATTGTATTCTAATATTATTTTCCTGGATTTCCTGTTTAATTGATTGTCCAACTTTAAATCCCCGCTCTTCTCCAGGAATGGTAAACTCTATGGAGTAATCCTCTTTAGTTACTTCTTTGATAGCATTTTTAATTAAATTTAGATATCTTCCCTCTAATATACCTTTAGTAAAATCATTTGGTGCTGCCAACATGATAGTATTGTTAGATATATTAACAGGGATAATTGTTTTTAGCCAAGTATTATAGCTTACTTCGGTTAACTCCACTTTGATAATATCTAGGACATCATTCCAAATACTATCTAAATTTGATGACATATTATACCCCCTTAAAATTTAAAAATATATTAGTTTGTCAACATAATTATCAACATATTTTTTATAATAAATAGTAAAATTTCTAAAAATAGTTTATAATAAAAATGTGGATAAAAAAATCAACAACCTGTTTAAATATAATTATCAAAAATAGTTATGCCAATTATTCACAGTCAATAATAAAATATTTTGTGCATAAGTAAAGGGCATATTACTAATTATTTACTAGATTGCTAATAACAATACATAACTTACCCACAACTTATCCACAATTTGTGAATAAGTCTAGCAGTATTTAATTTATTAAGATATTATTCACATTTATTCTATGATATCAAAAATAATTGATTAAGACAATAAAATTATCCACAATACTAACATATTGTTAACAATTAATATAATAGTCTTAAAGCTTTATAATTCTTGACATAGCTACTAGAAATAAATATAATCAATAGTAGTGTCTAGTTTTATGCTTTGATTATGATAACTCTATATTTTATATATAAGAAGTTTTAGGGAGGTGTAGTTAAATGAAAAGAACATATCAACCAAAGAAAAGACAAAGAAGTAGAGAACATGGATTTAGAAAAAGAATGAAAACTAAAGCAGGCAGACAAATCATTAAAAATAGAAGATTAAGAGGTAGAAAGAAATTAACTGCATAAGGCCACTATTTAGGTGGTCTTTTTAGTAATGCTACTATAATTGGGAGTTTTTTGATGAAAAAAAAATATCGATTGAGAAAGAATATGGAGTTTAAGAGTGTATATAGTCTAGGTAGGAAATATTGGAATAGAAATTTTATACTATATGCAAAAAAGAATAAATTAGATGAGACAAGGGTTGGATTTACAATAACTAAGAAACATGGGAACTCAGTATTAAGAAACAAGATCAGGAGAAGATTGAAAGAAGCTTACAGATTGAATTTAGATAATATAAAAAATGGATATGATTTGGTTTTTATACCTAAGAGAAATATTGTTAATATTTCATATAAAGAATTAGAAGGTTCGATGATCCATATAATGAAAATTGCAAAGGTCCTAAAGAGACGAGATTAGGTGATAATATATGACTAAAATCGCAATTTTACTGATTAGATTTTATCAAAAATTTATTTCGAAATATATATTAAGAGGAAGAAATTGCAGATTTTATCCTACTTGCTCACAGTATTCTCTAGAAGCTTATAGTAAATATGGTTTTCTAAAGGGAACTTATTTGACAATATATAGAATACTTAGGTGCAATCCTTTTAGTAAGGGAGGGTATGATCCGCTTATATGATAGGGGGTTAATTAATGACAGCTTTTCTAGGTAATATACTAGGGTCACTGTTGAAATTTATATACGATTTAGTTTCTACAACTGGTCTTGAAACAGAGAATTTTTCTTATTATGCTATGGCAATAATTATAACTACAATAATTTTTAAATTTGCCATGTTGCCTGTAGCCTTATCACAAACAAGATCATCAAAAAAGATGAACGAATTACAGCCATTGATGAAAGAAATACAGACTAAGTATAAAAGTGATCCACAAACTCAACAAAAAAAGTTACAAGAATTATATAAAGAACATAATTATAAACCATCTGGATCTTGTTTGATCTTATTGATTCAAATGCCTATTATAATTGCATTCTTTTCAGTTTTAAGAGAACCAATTAAATATGCATTTACAGACCCAGCAGCATATGAGGCTATGAATAAATCATTCTTTTGGATTAGTAATTTAGAAAATTCAGATCCATATATGTGGGGGCTACCTTTATTAGCAGCTTTAACTACATATTTACAAACTACTTTAATGCCTAAACCTGAAGCTGATAAAAAAAATCCACAAGCGCAACAAGCACAGTCAATGCAAAAAAGTATGCTTTATTTTATGCCTATAATGATATTTATGGCAGCAAGAGGATTTGCAGGAGGATTAGCCTTGTATTGGGTAGTAGGTAATATATTTAGTATTATACAACAATTAATATCTAGAAGGTCTTTAGGCAAAGTTAAGGAGGAAAAATAATATATGAGATATGTTATAAAACAATCTAAGACCGTAGAAGATGCTATAAATGATGCTTTAGATGAATTGCAAGTTCCTGAAACCGATGTGGAAATTGAAGTAGTAGAGGAAGCTAGTAAAGGCCTATTTGGTATTATTGGAAAAAAAGAAGCTCAAGTAAAAGTAACTGTAATCTATGATCCAGTCAATATAGCAAAGGGATTTTTAGATAAAGTATTTACTTCGATGGCAATTAAAGCTAATACTGAAATAAAGCTAGAATCTGACGTATTATCTGTAGATGTAGTAGACGTTGATCCATCCGATAAGGGTATAATCATAGGTAAAAGAGGTAATACTTTAGATAGTATACAATATTTATTAAGTTTAGCGATAAATAAAAATAGAGATAAATATACTAGAGTATCCTTAGACATAGAAGAATATAGGAAAAAAAGAGAAGAAACTCTAATAAGATTGGCACATAAAATGGCTGAAAAATCAAAGTATACAGGTCGACCTGTAAAACTAGAGCCAATGAATCCATCTGAAAGAAGGATAATTCATTCAGCTTTACAAAAGAATAGTAATATAACAACCTATAGTGAAGGTGACGAACCTTTCAGAAGAGTAGTTATACAAACAAAGTAGTTTTAAAGCCCGATGATTTTATAATCTAGGGCTTTATTTTATCCAAATATTGATATGATAAAAAATTTGACACATAATACTAATATCATTAAAATAGTAATGATAAAGAAAAAATGAGGTGATAAAATGTTTGATACAATAGCAGCAATTTCATCAGCTGTTGGTGAGGCAGGTATAGGAATTGTAAGATTAAGTGGGAAAAAATCAATTGATATAGCCAATAAAATATTTAAAGGCTTAAATAATAAACAATTAGCTAATGCAGAAAATAGAAAAATGGTTTATGGTCATATAATAGATAATAAATCAAATAAGATAGTTGATGAAGTGCTGATCGTATCTATGAAAGCGCCTCATACCTATACTAGAGAAGATATGGTAGAAATATATTGTCATGGAGGTATTATACCTGTAAAAAAAATATTAGAACTACTATTAAATAAGGGTGCTAGATTGGCAGAACCAGGGGAATTCACAAAAAGGGCTTTCTTAAATGGAAGGCTAGACCTATCTCAGGCTGAGGCAGTAATTGATGTCATCAGGGCTAAGACAGATAAGAGTCACGAGGTATCCATGAGTCAATTGGAGGGGAGTCTTTCTAAGAAGGTTTCTAGTATAAGGGACATTGTCCTATCAATGGTAGCACATGTTGAGGTCACTATTGATTTTCCAGAGGATGACATAGAGGAAGTAACCTACGAGGAATTACAAGATAGTGCAAACACAGTGATTGAAGAAATCCAAAAGCTCTTAATAACTTCAGATAGGGGCAAAATCCTTAGAGAGGGTTTAAATACAGTTATATTAGGAAAGCCAAATGTAGGCAAGTCATCCTTACTCAATGCATTGTTAAGAGAGAATAGGGCTATAGTTACAGATATACCTGGTACTACTAGAGATATAATAGAGGAGTATTTAAATATAGATGGGATTCCACTTAAGATAATTGACACTGCTGGAATTAGAGAAACAGAAGATTTAGTGGAAAAAATTGGTGTGGATAGAGCCAAGGAAACTGTAGAATCCGCTGATCTTATTATAGCAATTTTTGATGTATCTAGGGACCTCTCCCATGAAGATCATAGTATAATAGAATTAATTAAGGATAAAAAAACAATAATCCTTTTAAATAAAACAGATTTGCAAAATAAATATACTCAAGATCATCTTGAGAGATTATTAGAAGATGAAGATATCATATCAACTTCAATAATCAATGAAGTTGGAATAGATCTACTAGAAGAAAATATAAAGAAACTATTTTATTCAGGTGAAATTGAAATAGATTCATCACTAGTTATAACCAACCTTAGGCACAAAAAACAATTGGACAAAGCATTAGAAAACATGGAAAGTGCCTTAAATGATATAAAAGACCATGTTCCTTTGGATTGCATTGAGGTGGATCTGAGGGATTGTTGGGAAAATCTTGGGGAAATTTCAGGAGATACAATTAGTGAAGATATATTAGATAAGATATTTTCTGAGTTTTGTATAGGAAAGTAGATATTAGAAAGGTGAAAAGCATGGAAAACACAAATAAATATTATGCTGATAAATTTGACCTCCTTGTTGTAGGGGCAGGTCATGCTGGAGTTGAAGCTGCACTAGCAGGTGCACGGATGGGTATTAAAACACTAATGTTAACCATGAGTTTAGACTCTATAGTTGCTTTATCCTGTAACCCTAATATAGGTGGGACAGGGAAGGGTCATTTAGTTAGAGAAATAGATGCCTTAGGTGGTGAGATGGCTCTCAACATTGATAAATCATTTATTCAAAGTAGAATGCTAAATACTTCAAAAGGGCCAGCAGTCCATTCATTAAGGGTACAAGCTGATAAAAAAGTATACCATACTGAAATGAAAAAGGTATTAGAAGATGAGCCAAATCTAACCCTACTCCAAGGTGAAGTAGTGGATATAGTTATAGAGGATGATACAGTAAAAGGTGTAATAACGAGAACAGGAGCATTCTATGAGTGCAAAACTGTAGTAGTAGCTACTGGAACTTATCTTAAGGGAAGGATATACATGGGTGAGGTAAACTACTCATCTGGGCCTGATGGAATGTTTCCGTCTAATCTTTTATCTGATTCATTAAAGGGTAAGGGATTCAACTTAAGACGAATGAAGACAGGTACACCTGCTAGGGTCCATCGAGATAGTATCGATTATTCAGTGATGGAAATACAACCAGGCGATAAGGAGGTTGTCCCCTTCTCTTTTATGAATATAAACAAGGATTTAAACAAAGACCAAGTGCCTTGTTATCTCACATATACTACAGAAAGAACCCATGAAATAATTAGGGAAAACTTACACCGTTCACCTATGTATGCTGGGGAAATAGATGGTGTAGGACCGAGATATTGTCCTTCAATAGAAGACAAGGTAGTTAGGTTTGCAGATAGAGATAAACACCAGGTTTTCATAGAGCCAGAAGGCTTATCTACTAAAGAGATGTATGTACAAGGGGCAAGCTCAAGTCTTCCTGAAGAAGTACAATTAAAAATGTATAGGGAAATTAAAGGTCTAGAAAATGTTAGATTTATGAGACCAGCTTATGCAATAGAATATGATGCAATAGATGCTACAATATTGAAGAGAAACCTGGAACACAAGGAAATCAATAATCTATTCTTTGCAGGCCAAATCAACGGTTCCTCTGGATATGAAGAAGCTGCTGCCCAAGGTTTGATGGCAGGTATAAATGCAGTACAAAATATTAAAGGTAAAGAAGCCTTTATATTAGATAGATCTGAAGCTTATATTGGTGTTTTAATAGATGATTTGGTTACTAAAGAAACTGATGAGCCCTATAGAATGATGACATCAAGGGCAGAATATAGATTGACATTACGTCAAGATAATGCTGACTTAAGATTGACAAAAATGGGTTATGACCTTGGATTAGTTACTGAAGAAAGATACAAACAAACCCTAGAAAAGGATATAGCTGTAAAAGAAGAAATAGAAAGACTAAAAAATGTAAAGATCAATCCTACAGCCGAAAATAACGGAGTATTAGAGGATTTAGATACTACACCTATCAAAACACAAATAAGTCTTTACGAGCTAATTAGAAGGCCTGAAATAGGATATGATAAAACTATTGTTTTAGATCCAGATAGAAAAGAGATTAATAGGGAAATCAAAGTCCAAGTAGAGATCCAAATTAAATACGAAGGCTATATAAAAAAACAAATGATGCAGATAGAACAATTCAAAAAATTGGAGAATAAAAGGCTAGACCAAGATCAAGACTATAATTTAGTCAAAGGTCTAAGCAATGAGGCTAGACAAAAACTAGACTCAATTAAACCAGATTCAGTTGGTCAAGCGTCTAGGATTTCAGGTGTATCACCATCTGATATCAATGTTTTACTAATATATTTAGAACAAGTGCGAAGAAAGGATCTAAATAAATGACAAATGTAAATTTATTGTTAAAAGGAAGTAGAGAATTAGGAATAGAATTAGGGGAAGAAGATATTAATAGATTTATAAAATATAAAGACCTCCTAAAGGAGTGGAATACCAAAATCAATATTACAGCTATTACTGATGATGATGAGATTGATATCAAACATTTTTTGGATAGCTTGACACCTTTTGTTACAGACATATTCAAGGGCAGTAAGAAGATTATTGATATAGGTACTGGAGGAGGATTTCCTGGTTTACCACTAAAGATTGTGAACCCTGATTTAGATGTAAGCTTATTAGATAGTTTAAATAAAAGAATCATCTTTTTAAATGAGGTAATAAATTCATTGGGACTTGATAGGATTGAGGCTATACATGGTAGGGCAGAGGAGTTAAGCATCAAAGAAACCTATAGGGAAAAGTATGATATATGTGTATCTAGAGCTGTTGCTTCTTTAGATACCCTGAGTGAATATTGTATACCATTTGTAAAAGTAGGTGGGTATTTTGTATCCATGAAGGGGCCGGATTATGATGTGGAATTAAAACAGAGTGAAAATGCAATCAAAATTCTTGGTGGTAAAGTCATAGAAAAGAGAATAGTCAAGATACCTGAGAGTAATATAAAACACTCATTGATAATTATTGAGAAAATACGTCAAACCCCGACAAAGTATCCTAGAGGCGGGGGTAAACCTAGGAAGAATCCATTATAATATAGGGGAATTTGTATGAAAATAATCGGGAAATAAAGAAGGAAATAAAAAGTCTTTATAGAATATCTTTATAGAGAAATGTATAATCAATTGAGAAGAGGTGTAATCTATATGGCACTACATCAAGAGGTAAAATATATTCCAATAGAATCTATAAGGCCTAATCCCTATCAACCTAGAAGAAATTTCAATAAAAAATCATTAGATGAATTATCCCAATCAATTAGATCCTATGGTGTTATCCAACCCATAAGTGTAAGACAAATCAGCAATGAAAGCTATGAAATAGTTGCAGGGGAGAGGAGATTAAGGGCTTCCCTATTGGCAGACTTAACAGTGATTCCAGCTTTAGTAATAGATTATAGAGACAAAGAGTCAGCTATGATTGCATTAATAGAGAATTTACAAAGGGAGGATCTAAACTTCATAGAAGAAGCAGAAGGATATAACAATCTAATCTGTGATCATAATTTTACACAACAGGAACTAGCAGAGAAGATTGGAAAATCACAATCTACTATTGCAAACAAAATAAGATTGCTTAAATTGCCAAGTGATATTCAAAAAGCACTTATAGAAGAAGGACTGACAGAAAGACATGGACGGGCACTACTTAAACTTTCAGATGATGAAACTAGAGAGATGGTATTAGATAAGGTTATTAGCAAGTCTTTAAATGTAAGTAGGACAGAAGAGTTAGTAGAGGATATTCTAGATAATCTAAGGGAAAGAGAAGAAGAGCAAGAACAAGAGCAAGCTAAGCAAAGTATCAAATCCTTGATAAGCGTTAGGATATATCTCAATACAATAAAAAAGGCTTACAGAGCAATTAAAGAATACGGTATTGATGCCGAGTATAAAGAAGTAGATAAAGATGATTACTACGAAGTCACGATTAAGCTCCCTAAATAAATAATTTAATTTATTATAAAACAAAAATGTTCCACGTGGAACATTTTTGTTTTATTTATTAGAAGTTTCTGTTATGATAGATATAAGAAGAAATTAGAGGGGTGATACATAATATGGGTAAGATAATATCAATCTTCAATCAAAAAGGAGGGGTAGGTAAGACTACTTCAAGTGTAAATCTAGCTGCAGGTGTAGGTAGACTAGATAAAAGTGTATTACTAATAGATTTAGACCCTCAAGGCAATTCTACTAGTGGCCTTGGTATTGATAAAAATCAAGTAGATAAAAATATATATGATGTCCTAGCATTGGATGTAGAAGTGGATAATAGTATCTACGAATCTAGTGCAAATAATGTGTATCTTATCCCTTCTAATAATGAATTGGCGGGTTTAGAAATAGAATTGGCTAGAATTGATAACTGGGAAACATTGCTTAGAGACAAGATTTCAGCTATAAAAGATAAATATGATTTTATTTTTATAGATTGTCCACCTTCCTTAGGAATTCTGAGTGTATTAGGCTTAGTAGCTTCTGATAGTGTAATTATTCCTATACAATGTGAATACTATGCACTAGAAGGTGTTAGTCAACTCTTTGATACTATACAGTTAGTTAGGGCAAATTTTAATCCTAATCTTCAGATAGAAGGTGTAGTTTTAAGCATGTTTGATGGTAGGACAAACCTATCTATTCAAGTTGTTGATGAGGTTAAAGCTTACTTTAAAGGCAAGGTTTATACAAGTATTATTCCAAGAAATGTACGGTTAGCAGAAGCTCCTTCACATGGCCTTTCGATAATGGATTATGATGATAAATCAAAAGGGGCTGAAGCCTATATGGAATTAGCGGAAGAGTTTTTATTCTTAACTGAGTAATTTATTGTTTGGGGGGCTGATAATATGAATGCAAATGCTAAGAAAAGAGGATTGGGCAAAGGCTTATCTGCTTTGATGGGAGAAAAGCCTAATATCGAAACTATTTTGAGCCAGGATAGAGAACGCAATCAAAAGTTGATTAAGGAAGTAGCTCTTGATGATATAATAACAAAAGAAGACCAGCCAAGAAAAGACTTTGATGATCAATCATTAACAGAATTGGCAAAATCTATAGAGATAAATGGAGTAATACAACCTATAATTTTAAGGGCAGTTGGTGACAAATATCAAATTGTAGCTGGCGAAAGACGATATAGAGCATCAGGGATAGCAAGGCTAAAGGTGATTCCTGCCATTATAACAGATGTTGATGATGAAAAAGCTGCTAAATTAGCACTAATTGAAAACATCCAAAGAGAAGATCTCAACCCTATAGAGGAAGCAATGGCCTATAAACAATTGATGGGGGAATTTGACCTAAAGCAGGAGGAATTAGCTAATGGAATTGGTAAAAGCAGGACATATATAACCAATATTATTAGACTCCTAAATTTAGACGAAAAGGTAATCAATCATCTATACAATGGAAATCTGACTACAGGCCATGGTAAGGTACTATTGGGAATCAAAGATAAAAAAGAGCAAGTTGAAATAGCAGAAAGAATTATAGATGCTGGTTTAAATGTACGTGAAACAGAAACAGAGGTAAAAAAGTCAAAAAATGATAGAAAGACATCAAGTAAAACTAAGTCCAAAAGAAAAGATCCCTATTTAAAAGACGTAGAAGAAGAATTTATGAGAGTATTGGGTACAAAGGTAAAATTGGTTAAAGGAAGTAATATAAATAAGATAGAGATTGATTTCTATACTGAAGAAGACTTGGAAAGAATATATGAAATAATAACAAAATAAATGTTCCACGTGGAACATTTGGGAGGTGGCACTATGTTAATAGAAAAAAAGGTAAGGAATTATATTCATGAAGCATCAACAGGAAACCCAACTCCAGGTGGTGGAAGTGTATCAGCCTTAGTAGGGAGTTTGGGATCTGCTTTGACTCAGATGGTTGCAAATCTGACCTTTGACAAAAAAACATTCACCGACTTAGATAATGAGATAAAAGATGAATTCAATACAAACTTCCAAACATTAAAAGAAAAGATGAATATTCTATTAGAGATAGTGGATGAGGACTCTAATGCCTTTGATGGCGTATTACTAGCCTTTAAAATGCCAAAGGAAACAGAAGAAGAAAAACATGCTAGGACTAATGCAATTCAGGAGGGCTACAAACATGCCCTAGAAGTACCCTTGAGATGTGCTAGTGAATGTTTGGATATACTTAAGCTACAATCTGTATTTGCCAACTATGGCAATATAAATGCCATCACCGATGTGGGGGTAGGGGCCCTCTTAGCTTATGCTGGCTTAGAGGGAGCATTAATGAATGTGAGAATCAACTTGTTAAGTATCAAAGATGAAGACTACAAGGTTAATATCAATAATAAAATAAGTATAATAATAGATGAAGCTAATAAACTAAAGGAAGAGACCCTAAAGATAGTATATGAGAAATTGAAATAAAAGGATGACGAACTGAGCAGCATACCAATAGATATATATTGGTATGCTGCTCATTTTGTATTTGGGACAACTAGGACAGTTGAACGAAGGGGATGTGAAACTAATTATGCCAAATCATATACTATTTTAAAGAAGCAATCTTGAAAGTTAATAAGCAAATAAATATGTTATTATGCTAAATCATATACATATGGTTATTATAATATCTGAAAAAAACCGATGGTCTAAGACCACCCCTGCCATATCACGCATTATTCAGCAATTTAAAAGGTTCTATTACAAAAAATAAGGCTTTCCAATTTTGAAAAAATATCTCACGACTATATTATAAGAAATGAACAAGAGTATAAAAGGATATATGAATATGTGGAACAAATCCATTAAAATAGCAAGAAGATAAATATTATACATAAGACACATTCTTTATATTTTGTACCACATTAGTATTAGTGGAGTTAAAAGAAACTATTTTTCTATATAATCATATAATAATATGGTATAATATTTCAGATGGAGGTAGGTAATTTTGATATATTTTGATAATGCAGCTACGACATTTCCTAAACCCAAGATTGTTTATGATACAATAATGGATTCTATGATGAATTATGGTGCAAATCCTGGAAGATCTGGCCATAGATTAGCACTTAAGTCAGGAAGAGGGGTATTTGAGACAAGGCAACTATTGTCACAATTCTTCAAGACTGGAAATCCTATGAATATAATATTTACATTTAACTGTACTGAAAGTTTAAATATAGGAATTAAAGGTCTACTAAAAGCAGGGGATCATGTCATTACCACATCTATGGAACACAACTCCGTTTTAAGACCTATTCAGCATTTAAGTAAAATTGGAGTAGAATCAACTATAGTAAAAGCAAATACACAGGGATTGATCAATCCTCTTGATATAGAAAATGCTATAAGACCAAATACAAGGCTAATAGTAACTACACATATGTCTAATTTGCTAGGTTCTATTATGCCAATAGAAGAAATAGGAGCTATAGCAAAGAAACATGATATATATTATCTAGTAGATGGAGCCCAATCTGCTGGTGTATATGATATAGATGTGAAAAAGATGAATATAGATATGCTTGCATTCCCTGGACATAAGGGCTTATTTGGACCACAGGGCACTGGAGGATTATATATAAATGAGGATATTGATTTTGAAAGTATCTTTCAAGGTGGTACTGGAAGCGATTCTAGCTCTATAATTCAGCCGGATACAAGACCAGATAAATTTGAGAGCGGAACAATCAATGCTCCAGGGCTTATAGGATTAGGAGCAGGTCTTAAGTTTATCATGGAAAAAGGAGTTCAAAACATTAGAAAGCATGAAGAAGAGTTGACAAATCATTTTATAGAAGAAATAAAGAAGATAGAAGGTATAAGTCTATATGGTCCTCTAAGCAATAGACAGGGTCCAGTAGTATCTTTAAATGTAAGGGATATTGATTCATCAGAAATATCCTATATTTTAGATGAGGAATATAAAATAGCGGTTAGGCCAGGTTTACATTGTGCTCCATTGGCCCACAAGACCATCGATACCTTAAATCAAGGCACAGTAAGATTTAGTTTTGGATTTAGCAACACACATGAAGAGATAGAATTCGCAATTAATGCCTTAAAAGAAATAGTCATAAAAATCTAGGAAGGTGGACATATGGAAAGTATAAAGTCGATTGTATCTAATTATTATATAGAAATCATTATTGGATTGTCTTTAGCTGTGGTTTTATTGGTTCTATTTATTCTTATTACACAATATAAAACAAATAAACTAGCTAAAAAATATGATTGTTTAGTCAAAGGAATAGATAAAATTAATATTGAAGATTTACTAATCAATATAAATAAAGAAATAGGAAGTCTAAATAGAGACATAAATCTTATAGAAGATAATATAAATGGAATAGAGACTAAACTTTCCTTTGCCATAAAAAGAGTAGGATTTATAAGATATAATGCATTTGATGATATGGGTAGTCAGCTAAGTTTTTCCATAGCCTTACTAGATGATTTTAAGAATGGATTTGTTCTTTCCAGTATATATGGTAGAGAAAATACGGTTTCCTATGGTAAACCTATTAAAAATGGGACAAGCAATATACCACTTTCAGCAGAAGAATTAATAGTAATAGATAGGGCCATCAAAGGTGAATATAGTTACAATATCTAGGAGGGCATATAAGACAAATGAAAAGATATCTATTTATCATAAACCCAGTTGCCGGAAGTGGAAAAGCAAGGGCAGTCAAAGACCTAATCGAAGAAACAATGAATTATAATCTATTAAACTATGAGATAGTATTCACCACAAGGCCTAGGGAAGCAACATATATTGCATCTACTTATGAATATGATGTAGTAGTAGCAGTTGGTGGAGATGGTACTGTCAATGAAGTTTCAGCTGGTTTAATTGATAGACAAGATTTGGTCTTGGGAATAATTCCCGCTGGAACTGGAAATGATTTGAGTAGGAGCCTAAATATACCACAAGACCCAAAAGAGGCCATAGAGAGACTATTAGATGGAAAAATTTGTAAGATAGGAATGGGGGACTCTAACGGCCATAATTTCTTAAATATTTCAAGTGTGGGCTTCGATGTTGCTGTGCTTACAAATAACGAAATCATAAGAAAAAGGGTAAAAGGAGAACTTGCATATATATTGGCAGTAATCTATACATTATTGAAATTTAAAAAAAATCAAGTAACTATAGAAATAGATGGGCAAATACACCATAAGAATTTATTGTTATTAGCAGTTGGTAATGGTAAATACTATGGTGGAGGTATGATGATCATGCCTAATGCCAACCCATATGATGATTTTCTACATGTTTGTTTGGTAAAGGATATAAGTAATTTGAAAGCATTAACCTTATTTCCACTAATATTTAAGGGGCGACATTTAAAATATAAGAAATACATTGAAATATACAAGGCCAAAAATATTAAGATAATTAATCAGTCTCCAACACTATTAAATATTGATGGAGAGGTATTGGAAGAAGGAAACGAAATAAGCTTTAAACTTAGTGATAAAAAAATATCAATAATCAACTAACTAACATCCAAAAATAAAATCAAACAATTATTACAAAAACTTAACATTTGATTATAAGAATAATTTTAAGATTTCAAATTGCTGAGACTCTGAAATAATAGACTATTACAGAATTATATGATGTATGATAGTAAAACATATAAAATAAAAGAATTATCTAATTGTTGTAAAATATTTTTGCTATGATATAATTAAAATTGTTACAAAAAGGTTACAAAAAAACCTATAGATAGGTTAATCTAGGAGGTATGCAATATATGAGTCAACCAAAGAAATCGCTTGAGGTAACTAAAATAGCAAATGATGTCTTGAGCAAAATAAAGGATTCGATTAATAAGACTAAGCAGACAATAATAAATAAAAACATAAATAATGGTGATCAACCAAATACATATAGAAACAGCCCTATCATGAGAAAAGCATTAGCAGGATTTATGATAGTTGTAATGATAGGTATAGGCTATACAGGATACAGTATCAATGAAGTTAGGACAAGAGCATTTGATGTTTACTTAGGTGAAGAAAATCTAGGCGCTATTCGTACAGAGGAAGAAGCTCTAATAGTATTCAATGAAGTTAGACAAGATTTATGTGATAAATATGATGTTGATATAGTCCTTGATAGTGATCTTACATTTGAGCCAACTCACGCTAGGGATAATGATTTAGTCAACATGGATTCTCTAAAGAAGGAAATAAATTCAAATGTTGGATATCTAGTATCTGGATACGCAATCAATGTAGACGGACAAGAAATTGCAGTATTTAGATCTGAAGAAGAAGTCAATAGCTTATTAGATAGATTAAAAGAGCCTTACTTAAACAAAATAGAAGACCAGGATAGATTAAATGGAGTAAACCTAGTGGAGGATGTTCAAATTCTTAGAAAGGAAGTTTCTATCAATTCTTTGTCAGATGAAGACCAAGTATTAGAATACATAATAGATGGTGGAGAAGAGATAAAAACTCATATTGTAGAAGTAGGGGAGAGCTTTTGGACTATAGCAAAAATTTATGAAACTTCAGTAGATGAATTGGTGTTGGCAAATGATGACAAGGACCCAACTAAACTAAAACCAGGTGATGAAGTTAATCTATTATTACCTACATCTGTCATAACTGTAGAGACAGTAGAAGAAACTGAGTATACTGAACCAATAAACTATGATATCCAAGTAGAATACGATGACTCAATGTATAAAAATCAAAAGAAAGTTAAAGTAGAAGGCATTAAAGGTGAAGCAAAGATAGTTGCCAATCAAATAAGACACAACGGTATCCTAGTAGATCAAGTAGTAGTCAAGGAAGAAGTCCTATCAGATGTTACAGATCAGATTGAGATAAGAGGTACAAAAGAGATTCCTAAGACTATGGCTACAGGCACATTCCAGATGCCAACCAGAGGTCGTATATCTTCAAGATATGGTCAGCGATGGGGTAGGATGCACTATGGATTGGATATAGCAGCTAGTTATGGTAGTAAAATAGAATCAGCAGATGCAGGGACAATATCCTTCTCAGGATATAAGGGTTCTTTTGGATATATGGTAGAGATAGATCATGGAAATGGATACAAAACGAGATACGCACATGCTAGCAAATTGCATGTTAAAAAAGGCGATAAGGTTTACAAAGGGCAACATATAGCAAATGTAGGGAACTCAGGTAGATCAACAGGGCCTCATTTACACTTTGAAGTACTTAAAAATGGGGTAAATCAAAATCCAAGTAACTTTGTAAGATAAATATATAGATATAAATAGTAGAGGCTGTCATTTGACAGTCTCTAATTTTGTCTACATACTCCTGCCTTCGGCCGTGAGTTTAGACTCTTATTTCCGAATAAAAACAATATTTTAACTGGAATAGTTTATAATTTTAATCAAGAAATCAATATATAATAGTAAAATCTAATTGACTAGGTGATGGAAATGATAAAGATAGAATTTGAGGATTTTTCAATAGATTGTAATATTCAATATGGTAAACGCAAAAGGCTGATGATAAGTATTGATCCTACTGGATTTGTCACTATAAAGGCACCAAACAACACACCTGAGGAAAGAATAATAGAAGCAGTAAAACCCTTGGGTAATAAACTTAAATCCAAGCTAGAGGAGCTTGAAGCCCTTAGGGCTGAATTTAGTCCTAGAAGCTACGATGACCAAGGTAAATTTCTTTATCTTGGTGAGGAACATCCTCTAAATAGATTAATAGATACTGAGGGGTTAAATGAAGAGGACCAGAAGGCAAGTCTAAAAAAATTCTATATTTCAAATTTAAAGAGAATTATAGGAGAAAGAATCAAAGTATATGAAAAGCAACTAAGGATTAGTCCTAAGGAATATAAAATTGATGAATCAAAATCAAGATGGGGAAGCTGCAGCTCTGAGAAAAAGTTAACTTTTAACTATAGGCTAGCTATGGCACCAATGAATTGTATTGACTATGTTGTAGTACATGAGCTATGTCATCTAAAACACATGAATCACGATAGGTCCTTCTGGAGGCTTGTTGGTAGTATATTACCTGATTATAAGGACAGGCAGGAATATTTGAAGAAATATGGTCAATTTTTGACATTATAGAAGGTTTCTCTGCAATTTGAGAACCGTCCCTGAATTGCATTCAATAAGAGGGCCATGATAGGCCCTCTTATATTTTTGAATCAAGCAAGAGAACAACAACTAATATCATAATAGCAGTTTCAAAAAAATCCTTATCTGAAGTAGAGGTATTAGCTGCTAATACATCCTTATATTTTATTTTTTCCTTATTATGGATTTTCTTATTATGGTCTATCTTCTTATTTTGTCTATTATCTTTCATATTTTCCCTTGGCTTGAAAAGGTCCTTCTCACCAGCTTTTTTATCAGCAAACAACATCCTCAAATTTAGCAGGCCAGCACCTTGATGGGCAGCAGTATCCTTTAAGTCTATACATGAATTTATTAACATAGTTTTAACTTGTAGTGGAGTGAGATTGGGATATTCATTAAATAATAAAGCTATGGATCCTGAAACCAAAGGGGTTGCCATGGAGGTCCCGCTAAGTGGAACATAACTATCTAGCTTGGTATTAGACAATGAATTTATACTTACACCAGGTGCAACTAAGTCTGGCTTTTGAATGCCATCTAGAGTAGGCCCTCTACTTGAAAATGGGGCTATAGTATCATCAGATGTATCCACTGTTCTTTTATCATCTACTGCACCTATTGTTATTACATTCTTGTTTATGCCAGGTGAAAGGATAGTCCCTTGGGATGGGCCACTATTGCCTGCTGCAGCTACTACTACTATCCCTGCATCTATTGCCTTATTCACTGCCCTACATAGGGGGTCATTTTCACAAATAATATTGGCTGGGGTTCCTATTGATAAATTTATTATTTTCGTATTGTATCTATCCTTGGTCTCAATAATATATGATATAGCTTCAATGGCCTTAGAAGTAGATCCTCCACCATTTTTATCTAAAGCCTTTATGGCTAGAATGTTTGATTTAGGAGCTATACCTAGATACTTGCCTCTTGAAGAATATCCATTTCCTCCTATAATCCCAGCTACATGTGTACCGTGACCATTGTCATCGTAGGGTTGGTTTCTATCATTTACTAAATCCTTAAAACCAATAATTCTATCTTTAGGTTTTATTAAATCATTATGAGGGGCTACTCCCGTATCTATAATAGCTACGGTTATACCTTCACCTTCATAACCCTTATCATGAGGGAAGTAAGATTCTACGCTCTCTGAGGCTATATCTAATAATGTGTATATCTTAGAATCAAAACTAATATAAGCAATATCTGGATTATTAGATAGGCTATATATTTGGTCTGTAGAAAGATTACCTGAAAATCCATCGATTATAGGTAAATTTAATTCTGATAAATTCATTGATTTCATTAAGTCTTCTTGGATATTATCCCTATTCTTATTAAATTGAATAATTACAGGTACCTCTTCAGTTGACTGAGTCATAATCTTTGAACTTAGTATTGGACACAGTTTATTGTATCTACTTCTTCTCACCATTACCACCTTCCTTGATTTATAATATGCTTAGTAAAAATAATATGTGTCAAATCATATAATTATTAATGATAATACTAATAATAAGAAATATATTAGCTAATCAAATAGGTTTTTATATTATATAATTTGGGTATATTAATAAACATTAGAAAACAAAGGAGCGTTTTATGTTACAGCAAATCAAGAATCTACCACATAGTATAGTAAGAAACATTGATGGTATAGACAATCTAGTTGTCTATACTGTACAAGACTTCAATCTAAAACTATTAAATGAGATGGTGAATTTTGGACTTGATGCTTTTGGAGAGGAAATGTATTCCGATGAATGGAGTCTAGTACCACAGATAAGACATGGCAATGTATACGCAATAACTGAAAAAAATAAGTTTCAGATAGTGGGCTTGGCAATCTTGATGAGGGATTGGGAGGATGTTGACAAAGTTTATCTTTTTGATTATGCAATCTCAGAAGATTTCCAAGGGATGGGAATTGGATTTGAATTTTTCAAAATAATTTCTGAGGACTTAGGTGTACAAGGATTTAAGAGAATTAGTCTTACTGTAGATGCTGATAATAAGCCTGCTATGAGATTATATAGGAACAAGATTGGATTCAAATCAGTAGATTATTCAAGGAATGAATATGGGGAAGGGCATGATAGATACATTTTGGAGTTAAATATTGAAGAATTTTTAAATAGCAATGTCGATAAAAAAGACTTCTAAAAAAGCAAACTAAAAAGCGGAATTCCCCTATTCTCTATAAAAAATAGCAACCAGATGGTTGCTATTTTTTTTGAGCTTTAATTTTCTCTTTTATTTCCTTGTTTTTCTTTTCACCAAAGCTTAATAATAACTTCTCTTCCTCAGTTTCAGCTAATAATTTTGGCACCTTACTTGGTTTCCAGTCAACAAGATGGATCATTGTCACAAATGATGAGCTAGCCAATACTGGATTATTATAATCATTTAAATCATGAGCATACATTTGAACCAGTATTTCCATTGAGGATCTGCCCACATGTATTAATTGGCCAATCACAGTTACTTGATCCCCAATTACCAATGGTTTGTGAAACTCTACTTCATCTAATCTTGCAGTGACGACCATTCCTTTAGAGTGCTTTCTCCCAGTCATACCAGCCACTGTATCCATTACCTTCATTAAATCTCCACCATGAGCTGTACCCTGTGGATTTAGATTATTGGGCTGAATTATTATCTCTGATTCTACTCTGGCGAAGGAAATATTTTTGTTTAAATTGCTAAATAGATTTAAATGCATTAACAACCTCCATTAGAATTTTCTGTCTATAAACTTATATAATTCACCTATTACTAATGGTATAAATGAAAATAACAGAACTATTTCCCAATGAACCAAGTCCATTGATACTGTTTGAAAGATTTCCTGCATAAATGGAACATATAGTACTAGTAACATCAATGAGAAGGAGATACCTGTTCCTATTACCATAGCTTTATTACTAAAGATACCAATTTTAAATATGGAATATCTTTGTGATCTACTTGAATAGGCTCTCAATAATTCAGCAGTTATTAAAGTAGCAAAGGCAATTGTTCTTGCTATTTGTAAATTATCAGGATATAGCCTTAAAGCTGTTGTATATGCTAATAAGGATGATACTGCTATAGCTATACTCTGTACAGCAATTGATATTAATAAAGGCTTATCCAATATTGAGGATTTAGCATCTCTAGGTTGTCTTTCCATTACATCAGGATCCCCAGCTTCCATACCTAGGGCCAATGCAGGGAAACTATCTGTTACTAAGTTTAACCATAGTAGCTGAATTGCAATAAAAGGTACTGGTAAATTCATAAGTATACTTACAAATACTATCAAAATTTCACCTATATTACAAGATAAGAGGAAGAAGACAAACTTCCTAATATTATCATATATAATTCTACCCTCTTCAACAGCAGATACTATACTTGCAAAGTTGTCATCAGTTAAGATCAATTCAGCAGTGTTTTTAGCTACATCAGTACCAGTAATCCCCATGGACACACCTATATCTGCCTTCTTCAAAGCCAAGGCATCGTTGACACCGTCTCCTGTCATAGCTACTATTTCGTCATTAGCCTTTAAAGCAGAAACTATCCTTACTTTATGATCAGGGGACACTCTAGCAAATATCTTAATATCCTTAACTACTTCTTGAAGCTCAGTGTCACTTAATTTATCTAATTCCATACCCATCATTGCTTGACTTTCGTCTTCTGCCATTCCCAAATCTCTTGCTATTGCAAAAGCAGTTTCTTTATAATCACCAGTAATCATTATAGTATCAATACCAGCTTTTTTACATAATTTAATTGCTTCCTTAGCTTCTGGTCTAGGTGGATCTATCATACCTGTAAGACCTACAAAAGTCATATTGTTTTCATTCTTGTCTGATGATATATCTTCAGGAAGTTTATCATACTCCCTATATGCACTAGCTAGTACCCTAAGGGCATCTCTAGAGAATTTACTGTTTATAGAGAGGACATCATCTCTTAATTCATCTGTAAATGGTATAACCTTGCCATCTATGCTTATATGACTACATCGGTCTATGATTATATCTGGTGCTCCTTTTGTAAATGAAACTACTCTATCAGGTATATAATTTTCATGAAAGGTTGTCATCATCTTTCTAGCTGAATCAAAAGGGATCTCTGCTATTCTAGGGTAAGAAGAATTTATTTCCTCTTTAACAATATTGGCCTTGCCAGCTAAGGTAACCAAAGCCCCCTCTGTAGGATCGCCTATTACCTTAAAAGCTTCGGCAGTTTCTTCTAAAGAAGCATCATTAGCTAAGATTCCTATGGATAATAAGGTTTCTAAATCACCAATTGAATTTGGGTCAATAGAATTACCATCTTGTTTGAATTCACCTACTGGCTCATATCCACCACCAGTAATATCTATAATCTGACCATCAGTATATACCTTTACAACAGTCATCTCATTTTGGGTTAAAGTGCCAGTCTTATCAGAACATATAACAGTTGTAGAACCTAGTGTTTCAACAGCTAATAGTTTCTTTACTATTGCATGTCTTTTGACCATTTTATTCATACCTAAGGACAATACGATGGTGACAATAGCTGGTAGTCCTTCTGGTATAGCAGCTACAGCCAAGGATATGGAGATCATAAACATCTGAAGAAGATCTCTTCCCTGTAATAAACCTACACCAAATACTATTATACAGATAAGAATAGTAGCGATACCTAAGAATTTACCTAGTTGGTTTAGTTGTCTTTGCAGTGGGGTTGCTTCATCTTCATATGATTGGATTGCAGTTGCAATTCTACCAATTTCAGTACCATGACCAGTTTCTACTACTACACCTTTACCCCTGCCATAGGTTACAATAGTACTCATATAGGCCATATTGGTTCTATCTCCCAATGATACATCTTCACTTAATTGGATATTTGAATCTTTGTCTACTGGAACTGATTCACCAGTTAGGGAAGCCTCTTCAACCTTCAAATTAGATGATTCTACTAGTCTTAAATCAGCTGGAATTATATCTCCTGCGTCTAAGACAACTATATCACCAGGCACTAAAGTACTTGAAGGTATAACTTCTAAATGTCCATCTCTTATAACCTTAGCAGTTGGAGAAGACATTTGCTTCAATGCTTCCAAAGCTTTTTCTGCTTTGCCCTCCTGATATAAACCTAATAGGGCATTGATAAATACTATGGCTAAGATTACAACTGCATCCGTCCTTTCACCAACAATAAAGGAAATTATTGCTGCTCCTATAAGTATTAGGATTAAAAAATCAGTAAACTGTTCCTTTAATTTACTTAAAAAGCTTTTACCTTCTTCTTCTTTTAATTCATTGTGGCCGTACTTGTCTAGCCTTGATTCGATTTCACTTGCCTTTAAACCAATTTCTTGGTCAGTATCAAGTTCTGATAATAATTCTTCTTTATTCAACTTATACCAATCCATAAACTCAGTCCTCCTTGTGTATTTATAATATCCCCAAACTGAAAAAATACAAACAAAAAAGACCTTTGTTTGATATATTTTCAAACAAAGGTCTTGCTTCCTTTAAAAGGTAGTTAACCGGGTTTCCCGTATTGACGGCTAACAATTTATAAGCTACTCCCCTTATGTACACTTATTATATCCTATAGAAAAATTAAAATCAATAAAAATTTTAGGCAAGTTGTAAAATAAAGTGGCGGAAGACCAAAAATTGAAACCCAGTGAAATATCCCATACAATATAAATAAGGACAAATACAAAGGAGGATAGACTGAAGGCACGAATGTGCAGACTTTAAAAACCAATATGGAAGTAATATCAATTGACATTAATCTTAAATTGTAAGATAATTTAACTAGAATAAAGATGGAGTGATTATATGAGTAACAAAGTTCTAGTAATAGATGATGAAAAGCAAATTGCTGACATAATAAAGTTTAATTTGGAAAAGGAAGGTTATATTGCCCAAACTGCAAATGATGGACAAGAGGGTATAGATAAAGTCCATAAATGGAATCCTGATCTTGTCATATTGGATATAATGATGCCTAAAAAGGACGGTTTCCAAGTCCTTAAAGAGATCAGATTAAAACACCAACTACCGGTTATAATGCTCACTGCCAAGGAAGAGGAAGTGGACAAGGTATTGGGATTAGAGCTTGGTGCAGATGATTATGTAGTCAAGCCATTTAGTATGAGAGAACTTATGGCAAGAGTCAAGTCTAATATAAGAAGAGTAAACTATTCGAATGTAGAAGAAGAAAATGAGCTAATAGTTTCAGATAATATTGAAATTGACCTAAATAAATATGAAGTTAAAAAAGACGGACAGGTCATAGAACTTACTCTAAGGGAGTACGAGCTACTAAAATTTTTGGCATCAAGTTCTAATCAAGTTTTCTCTAGAGAACAACTACTTGAAGAAGTATGGGGATATGAGTATTATGGAGATATAAGAACAGTTGATGTGACTGTAAGAAGACTTAGAGAAAAAATCGAAGATAATGATGGAGAATTTAAGTATATACTAACTAAAAGGGGAGTAGGCTACTATTTCAGGAGGGGCTAGTTATGTTTTCCAGTATTAAATGGAAATTTATTGTAGTATATGTTTTGCTTGTTTTTATAGCCATGGTTATAGTTGGCTTATTTATTATAGATAGATTAGAAGAACAACAAATATCAAATATAAGCAATAATATGGAACAATATATAGTAACAATAGAAGGTTCTTCTAGTTACATAGGATCAGATGATTGGTATCAATATAGGGAAGAGATTCAAGATTATTTAGATGAATGGAGAATAGGGTCAACAGAATCCTTATACGTAATACATGATGAAGAAGTACCTACTATAATAGCATCTACTTCAAAGAGAAGTGCAAATGTAATTGGCCAAAATGCTCTATCATATCAATATCTGGACCCAGAGCTAATACTAGATGCTTTTAATGGTCAACCAGGTGATGCCGTTATAAAGGAATTAAACCAAGATAGACTCAATAAGCATTTTGTATATCCAGTTATATCGGAATTAGGTAGGGTAAAAGGCATACTCTATATGACATCTGATCTAACAGGTGTTTACAATACTGTAGATGAATCCAAAACAATTATGACCCATGCAACAGTATTAGCCCTATCAATTACAGCACTGCTAGGTTTCTTAATTGCTAGCAGTATAACTGTACCTATACGGGATGTAACAAAAAAGGCAGAGTTGATGGCCAAGGGAGACTTCAATCAATCAGTTGAGGTAAAATCGAATGATGAAATAGGTCAATTGGCTAGTATGTTCAACCATCTTACCTCTAAACTTAAAACTACCCTATATGAGATGGATATAGAAAGAAGTAAGCTAGATACTATTTTTAAATATATGACAGAAGGCCTTATTGCAATTGATACTGATAACAATATCATCCATGCTAATCCAATAGCTATGGATATTTTGCATCTAAAGGAAGAGGACATGGATAAGCCCTTCGATTTGAATAATATAAACATGGGAAATATAGATTATGATAATTTCCAAGATTTAGAAGGTGATGAGCTTATTGGCTTTGGTAATGAATTTTACAAGGTAAAACACGCTCCCTTTAAAAACGAAGAAGATAATATTGGTGGATTAATTATTGTGTTTCAAGATATAACCACTGAGCATAAACTAGATAATATAAGAAAAGAATTCGTTGCAAATGTGTCCCATGAGCTAAAAACTCCAATTACAACCATTAAAAGCTATACTGAAACCCTAATGGATTCAGAGTTGGATACAGATACTAGCAGGAAATTCTTAAGTGTAATAGATTCAGAATGTGATAGAATGACAAGACTTGTCAGGGATTTACTACAGTTATCCAACTTAGACTATAAAAAAACCAAGTGGAAGATGGTAGATGTATCTGTAAAAGATATAACAAATGAAGCAATCATGAAATTAGATTTATCATTTAAAGAGAAAAAACAATCTATAAATATAAGTATTGAAGATAATTTACCAAAAATTACAGGGGATAAAGATGGTATAGAACAGGTAATATTAAACTTATTATCCAATGCAAATAAGTATACGGAGGAAAATGGATATATAGATGTAACTGCATATAAAAATAATGAGCATGTAATAATGGATATAAAGGATAGTGGAATAGGTATATCTGAAGAGGATCAAGAAAGGATATTTGAAAGGTTTTATCGAGTAGAAAAAGGACGTAGTAGAGAGCTTGGTGGAACAGGATTAGGCCTGTCGATTGCCAAAGAGATAGTAGAGGCACATAATGGGAGTTTAAGTCTATCTAGCGGCCTAAATAAAGGCACAGAAATAAGTATAAAGATACCTATCCGTATAGTGTAACTTATTCTTAACTAGGCTGTAATATGTTTGTAACATAACTATTATATAATTGTATCAGATATATTATGTAGTAAGGAGGTATTAAAATGTTCAGAAAAATTTTACTTTGTTTAGTAATTGCACTATGCTTCATAAGCATTAATGTTTTAAATGATACAGTATATGCCACACAAGTGGATTCAAGTAAATACGAAGTATTAAATCCTAGCAAGAATTCATTTTCTATAACAGATAGGGTTTATTTAATAAATGGAAAGGCTCCTACAGCTACAGATGTTACCATTGATGTTTATGGGACCACAGATCTTACAAAGAAGAATTTCAATTTAGAGAGTCTACCTTCTGAAGATGACTATATAGAAATATTTTCAGAAACAGTAACTTCTGGAAACATGGGCTTATTTCAAAAACAAATAGATTTGGTTATGGGAATAAATAAAATTGTTATAGATTTTGGTGTTGAGGGTGTATTACCTATGGAATACATCATACTTGTCTATGATGAAACCATTGCGAGATCTAATATTATTAACTCAAGAGAAATTAGATTTAGTGGAATAACGAATTTTGCCAATTAATACTTGCCAATGATAGGAGGATGATTTAAATGAAAGAAAGGTTCAAAACTTTTCTACTGATATCCTTGGTGAGTATTAGTGTCATATTAGCTAAAAATATATGGCTGCAACCTTCAGAACAACTATTTAAATTTGCCAGCAATCTTAGCCATGATGAATATAATTCCTATGTATTATCAGATATGATTGTTCCAAATAAATACCTATTAAATTTTGGCGAGAAAAACCATACTATTATGTATGATGATAGTAAATATGGTATGTGGCTAAAATCTAGAGATAATTTAATAGATATACTTAGTTCAAAGGATATAGAAATAAGGGAAATTTCAAATGAAGAATATCTAAGCTACCATAATGATAAGTCTCTTGTCTTTTCTTTTTCAAGTGAAGTCAATACCTATATTTTAACTAGAGCTTGGGATATTAAGGACCCAAATAATATAGTGGATATTATGCCTAATATTGAAAGTGTTTATGTCTATTTAGGTAATAATAATCCTTTTTTTGTTTTCTCAAAAGGGGATAAACATTTAGCTGTCCTAGCAAATAACATAGATACCAGCTTATTAAAAGATGAGATAGATGAGATTGTAGAAACTGCAGAATATACTCGCTATTACTCAATGCCTGAATACGGTGTAAAAAGCGATATATTTATTCCTGTTGAAATCAAATATACACTTCCAGAGATTTATGTTGCTAATGAAATAACTTCATATAGTTCTAAAGAAAAAGAACAATTGGCGGAAAGGTTTTTTGATGTAGATATTGACTATATAAGAGAGATTGTTGAAAATAATGGGTCTACCATCTATGTAAACAACCAACAAGTATTAAAACTTAATACAAATGGTGTCATAGAATACTTCCATGCCTTAGAAAATAGGGTTACTGAAAGCAACCTATTATTGAGCCTATCTACTGCAGCGGAATTCCTATCAGAAAAAGCAGAAGTCCAAAAAGGAATGTACTTAGCTAGAATTCAAGAAATTGAACAAGATAATAATGTAGGATATAGATTATACTTTAGATATAGGGTGCGGGGGATACCTGTTGTATTGGGTAATATGGATATTGCAGAATATGTGACTATTGAAGTATTCAACGAACATGTAAGAAGCTACAAATATTATGCTAGAAAAGATATGAATAAAATTCCACGAATGACTGTTGAAAACCACGAAATATTATCAGCCATAGATGTATTTGATATAAATTATGATTTCTTTGAAGGCTTATACTTAAGAAATCATAATATAGAAAGTGGACAGTCGGTAGATGATATTGTAGATAAGGTATTAGGATCTATTGATGATATAACACTTGGCTATTATGATCCATGTTTGAAGGAAGAGGATGAAAAATTAATTCCTGTATGGGCAATTAAATTCATGGGCAAGACCTATGCAATAGATGCAAACAATGGTATTTTAGTCTATGAAAGATAATAGGTGATAAAGATGGATTGGTCTAAGGCAAAAACAATTTTAATAGTATCCTTAATAGTGGTAAATATCATACTTGGTATAGCTGTTTTTAATGCTAACCAAGATATAGAGACCACTGTTAGTGAGGACTTCTTAGAAGATTCCATTAGACTTTTGAACAACAAAGATATATTAGTTGCCACCGAGGTACCAAGAGATATTCCAAGCCTAACAAGTTTAGTAGTAGAGTATGAGACATTTAAAACATCAGAACTAAACGAAAGATTCTTTGAGGATAGTGGAAAAGTATCCATTAGAGATCAGGGGCTAGTGGAAATACAAAATGAAGATGGAAATGAAAGATTAACCACATTAAATGAGAAATATATTATATATGAAGCTAATGGTTTAGATGGAGATTATTCATTAAATTCCAATGATGATGCCATAGCTATGGCTAGGGATTATTTGACAAGCTTAAAATATGATATAAGCGATATGAAATTATCATATATAAGAAAATCCGAGGAAAGTTATTCTATACAGTTTTCAAAGGTATATAATGAAAAATTTTTAGAATCAGCCTTTACAAATATTCAACTAGATAATACAGGTATAAGAAAATTTGAACGGCTATGGTTGAATGTAATAGAAGAAGGGGAAGTACCTATCTTTATTAGTAGTGCTCCAAAATCAATACTAGGATTATTGAGTATGAATCAAGTCTATGGTAAGACAATTCAAGATATATCATTGGCTTACTATTTTGATCCAGAAAAACATGACTATATTCAAGATCCATTAGATGCAAAGCAGGGAAGATCTATACCAGCTTGGCGGATACAATTTGAAGATGGCTATAAGGTATTTATTGATAATTATTAAAGGGGACTAAGTGAACTGACCCTTGTCAAGTAGTCTCTTTTTTTATGCTATAATATAATAGTCATATAAAAATGGGGGAAAATATAATGGAAATCAAATTTTGTTCACTATCAAGTGGCAGTAGTGGGAATTGTCAATATATAGAAACTAAGGAATCAAAAATTTTAATAGATGCTGGATTTAGTGGGAAGACTGTTCAAGGACTACTATCGTCCATAGGGGTTGAACCAAACACTTTAGATGCAATATTTGTTACTCATGAGCATATTGATCATACTAAAGGAGTGGGTATATTATCAAGAAGATTTGATATACCTATTTATGCTAACGCAGATACATGGCTGGCCATGGAAAAGTCCATAGGTAAGATAAAAGAAGAAAACATAAAGGTATTTAATACGGGAATGGATTTTGAATTTAGGGATATGACAATTTATCCAATAGGGATATTTCATGATGCAGTAGAGCCGGTGGGCTATATAATTTATTATAAAAATAAAAAAATAAGTATAATTACTGATACAGGATGGGTAAATGATAATATAATAAATGAAATCAAAGATTCCGACCTTTATTTATTAGAATCAAATCATGATATTAATATGTTGAAGGAGGGAAGCTATCCTTGGCCTTTAAAACAGAGAATATTGAGTACAAGGGGTCATTTATCAAATGATGATTGTGGCAGAATATTAGGTGATGTATTAAGTGGTAGAGGAGAAATTGTTATATTAGGTCATTTAAGCCAGGATAATAATATCCCGGATTTGGCTTTAAGAACTGTAAAGGAAAGCATAATTAAGAAAGGTATAGATATAGACAAGGATATAGTATTAGGCTTGTCATATAGAAATCGTGCTACAGAAGTCTTTGATTTAGCAAAGTAAACTTTTGGGGGTAATGCAATGGATAACAATAATAATTATAGTAACTATGATTATAATTATCATAGTTACAATAAGCCACCTAAAAAAAGAGGTTATTTTTCTTATATAATTGTTGCACTAATTTCTGCAATTATAGGTGGAATAGTTTCATCATATATAGCTCCTAGCTATTTGTATGGAAAGATATTACCAATGCCTGAAATCTATCAAGATATTGGGGGAGGAAATAGGCCTATAAATGAGATTACAATTACTCCAAATGAAGAATATAACGCCGTAACAGCAGTAGCTAAGAAAACTATGAATACAGTTGTTGGTATCACCACAGTTGTAGTCACTAGGGACTTTATTTGGGAGAGGGCTCAAGAGGGTGTGGGCTCAGGTGTTATAGTGGATAGCAGAGGGTATATACTGACAAATTCCCATGTAATTGGTGACGGAAATGCAAGTAGTATCAATGTGTTATTTGAAAATGGAGAAACTCTGGAGGGCCAAGTCCTGTGGTACGACCAGATGCTAGACTTAGCAGTAGTGAAGGCAGAAGGATCAAATCTACCTACTGCTGAGATGGGGGACTCTGATCTTCTAGAGGTAGGAGAACTAGCTATTGCAATTGGAAATCCTTTAGGATTGGATTTTCAAAGATCAGTCACATCAGGTGTCATAAGTGGACTTCATAGGTCCATAAGAATTGATCAATATAATGTAATAGAAGACCTGATTCAGACAGACGCGTCAATCAATCCAGGGAATAGTGGTGGACCATTATTAAATAATTTAGGTCAAGTAATTGGGATAAATACAGCAAAGATGCAAACAGGAGAAGGGTTAGGATTTGCAATTCCTATAAACTTAGCTAGACCAATAGTAGAAGAAGTAATCCAAGAAGGCCAGTTTAACAATGTATATATAGGGTTTACAGGTGAACCAGTTGAGGTTTTTCAGCGGAAAGCAGGCATAAATCTTAATATAAATAATGGGGTAGTGGTACTAGAGGTTATACCAGATTCTGCGGCAGCAGAGGCAGGACTCAAGTCCCTAGACGTCATTACTCAAATTGATAACCAAGCTGTAGAATCAATGGTTAGTCTAAGAAAGATGCTATACAATTATAGGGTAGGAGATTCTGCAAATCTTCTTGTCATCAGAGATGGTCAGGAAATGAATGTAGAAATTACTTTCAAAAGCTTCTAAATGAACAGAGGGGACGTGTAGATGAACAAAAGGGACGTGAAACTTTGTTCATTTTCCTGGGATAAACAAAAGGGACGTGAAACCTTGTTCATTTTCCTGGGATATGGGAACAATCGGGACCACTGAAAAATACCATTTTATCTGTTTTGTCATTCTGAACAAAGTGAAGAATCTTGTGTTTACAATACATTCAAGATCCTGCGTTTCACTCAGATAACATAGGATGACAAACAAGTGATTTTTTCAGTGGTCCTGAACAACCAACAACCTCGTGTCCCCTTTTGTATTCTATAACTTATTCCAAATAAATTAGTAATAAGTTTAATCATATTGGGTAAGTAATAAGTATGATAGGAGGAGATTTCTTCATGACTAATAGAAGAGAAAATATATTTACAATGCAAGGCAACCCAATTACCCTAATTGGTAAAGAAATAAGGGTTGGCGACAAGGCACCAGATTTTACAGTACAAAAAAATGACCTAACACCATATACATTAAAGGATGCGGGAGACAATATAAAGGTTCTTTCAGTATTACCTTCTGTAGATACAGGGGTTTGTGAATTACAAACAATCAATTTTAATGAGATGGCAAGTGAATTGGGAGATGTAGTCATATTGACACTATCAGTTGATTTACCATTTGCTCAGAAAAGATTTTGCGGAGCCCATGGTATAGACAAGGTAATCACTCTTTCAGACCATAAGGACCTATCTTTTGGTATGAACTATGGTTTTGTAATAGAAGAGCTAAGATTATTAAGCAGAGGTATAGTAGTCCTAGATAAGGACAACACAGTGAAACATGTGGAGTATGTCAAAGAAGTAGGCAGTCATCCAGACTATGATAAGGTATTAGAGGAAGTAAAAAAATTAATATAAAATACTCCATAATTCCCCAATTATTTCCCAGGAAATACAAATTAAGTAAATAAATTGTCGCAAATAATTTATAATAGACGATCAAGTGACGAGACTACTGAAAAAAAGTCGGATAGAATGGTACTTTTTCAGTAGTCTCTCAAGTGGTTGTCTATTTTGTCTTAGAGGATACTGTCCAACTTTGGAGATGTTTTATATATTAAATATAGGAAATTATGTTATACTAAAAATAAATAAATTTAAAGATAGGTGACAGATGAATATAAATATAATTGCAGCAGGAAAAATCAAAGAAAAGTACATACAAGAAGGAATAAAAGAGTTCTCCAAAAGATTATCTAGATTTTGTAATCTAAAAATCATTGAGATTATGGATGAAAAAGCTCCAGAAAATCTATCAGATAAAGAGATGGAAGCAATAAAGGATAAAGAAGGCTTGAAAATATTATCTAAAATTCCCCAAAATTCCTTTATTATTTCCCTGGAAATACAAGGAAGGGAAATTTCCTCAGAAGATTTGTCGAAAAAGATGGAAGATATAATGGTTAGTGGTATTAATGATATTACTTTTATAATAGGAGGGTCCCTAGGCCTTTCTGATCAAGTAAGAAGTAGAAGTGATTTTAAACTATCCTTTTCCAAGATGACATTTCCCCATCAGTTGATGAGACTTATACTGTTAGAGCAAGTCTATAGGGCTTGGAAAATTATGAAAAATGAACCCTATCATAAATAAAGGAGGATTAGAAAATCCATGTCTAAACATAAAATTTACACAATGAGTTTCTCAAAAGTCTATCCCCATTATATTAACAAGGCTGAGAGGAAAGGACGTACTAAAGCTGAAGTAGATGAAATCATACTTTGGTTAACCGGATATAGTCAAGAAGAGTTTGAAGCACAAGTAGAAAATGAAACTGATTTTGAAGGCTTTTTTGCAGAAGCCCCATTACTGAACCCTTCTAGGAAGTTGATAAAGGGTGTAGTCTGTGGTGTCCGAGTAGAAGATATTGAAGAGCCAACTATGCAGGAAATTCGCTATATGGATAAATTGATTGATGAGCTAGCAAAGGGCAAGTCTATGGACAAGATTTTGAGGAAATAATTTTTTAGCATGAAGAAACACTGATTCCATAAAATTCAGATATCTATGCTAGAATCGACAATAATACAAAGGAGAATATAAATTGAAACATGAGTGGAGAAAACATGAAAAGGATTTATATATGCCTAAGGGAAAACCTGAAATCATAACTGTAGCTAGGCAAAGTCTATAGTTTATCCTCTATTAAGCCTACGACTTCTGATACATATCTATCATCCAAAGGAAGATTCTCATACCATGAAACATCTATCTCATTAGAGAAATATTTTGCTTTTATAATTATCTCAGGTCGATATTCAAAATGTAGGATATCAAACTGGCCCCATTTCCCACCCCATATAAAGTAATTTTTCTCCATTACATCGACTATTATTTGAGGGTAGCTTTTCAATCTTTTTTCACCTGCTTCCCTTGTTGTCCACTGCCAATAGTCATCCTTATGACTAGCTAAATCAATAGCTATACCAAAGGCGTGGGGACTCAATCTATTGGTTCTAGAAATATACCTAAAATTATAAGTCCCACCAAGAGGATATAGAAATGACCATAGCTCTGGATTATCCATAGCCAAAGAATTCAACTCTTTAATAGCAGACTTTAGATAGTAATTAGCAAAGTTATTTCCATTAAATGAATAATTCATAGAATTTATACTGATCCCTTCAAGATTTTGCTCAATTTCATATTGATTGGAACCATAGATCTCATTCAACAAAGGATATAGTCGGACTCTACCAGGATTATAATCCTCAGGCATAAGTCCTTCTACTGGACCAAACTTATATAAGTGTTCCAGCATATCTTGTATATCGGGGTTAGCTAATTTCTCTTCATAACTTTTCTGCTTACCATCATCATACAATATCTTCTCACCTGAATTAAGGATTAGATATACATTGTTTATATCAAGAACTTCTAAATTCGTGATATATCCTGGATAGGCTAGCATCAGAGAAGCAATGTCCTTTTTCAGAGTAATAAAGTAATCATCATTAGCAGAATTATATACCACCATATCTCTACTAGTTGATGTAATTAGCAGAGAGGATAATATAAGGACCAAGACTGATAAAGATAAAAAAATTCTTATTTTCATAATCCACCTTCACTTATTAAAATATTCTTAATATAGACTATGAGTTGAATATAATGATTTATGCCGCCTAGCCCTTACTATTTTATAATTAAATCCCCATTGTTGTTCTATGGGTTTATATAATGTATAATATATTCATGAATATTTAGAGATTGAAAATATAGGAGGACATTAAATGGATTACAAAGGGAAAAAGTTTGTAGCATCATATAGTGGTGGAAAGGATAGTACATTGGCCATTTATAGGGCAATAAAAATGGGAATGTTACCAATAGAGTTAATTACAACTTATAATTTAGATAGAAATAGATCCTGGTTCCATGGAATACCTGATGAACTCTTAAAGAGGATCTCTATAGAGTTGGATATTCCAATAAACCTTATGGTGACTGCAGGAAATGATTATGAGAAAAATTTCGTATCTAAGCTAAAAGAAGCAAAGGAAAAAGGTGCAGAAGTCTGTGTATTTGGAGATATAGATATAGAAGGCCACTTTGACTGGTGTACTAAAGTCTGTGAAAAAGCAGGTATAGAAGCATATTTCCCTTTATGGGGCAAGGAAAGAAAAGATGTAGTATATGAATTTATAGATGAAGGATTCAAAACTATAATTACTATAGTTGATACTTCTAGGATGCCTGACCACTTTGCAGGTAAGATACTCACTAGGGATATAGCTGATGAAATTGCTGCATCTGGTGCAGATATATGTGGGGAAAATGGTGAATACCATACATTTGCCTTTGATGGGCCGCTTTTTACTAATCCTGTGGAATTTAATAAAAGAGAAATTATCAAGATAGATAGTTTTACAATTCTTCCAATAAGTATCTAGTAATGGGACACGGGGGCTGGCCCTTTGTCTCATTTCATCAGAAAGGAAATTAGAAAATGACTAAGATAAATAACTTAACAGAAGGAAATATATTTAAGGCCCTATTTAGACTTGCTATTCCTATTATGGGGACTTCATTTGTTCAGATGGCCTACAACATGACAGACTTGATCTGGGTAGGTAGAATTGGATCTAGGGCTGTTGCAGCAGTAGGGACAGCAGGGTTTTATACATGGATGGCAATGGCCTTTATTCTAATACCTAAAATAGGTGCAGAGGTGGGTGTGGCACAGTCGGTAGGAAAGGATGATTTAACTGAAGCAAGGGTTTACATAAAACATAGTATTCAGATGATAGTTGGTATTGCATTGATATATGCATTTATACTTTTAACCTTCAGAAAATCCCTAATAGGATTTTTTAACCTTGGGGAGACAGATATTATAAACAATGCAATTACTTATCTGGTTATTATTTCATTTGGGATTATATTTTATTTTATCAATCCAGTATTTACTGCAATATTCAATGGTTATGGAGAAAGCAAGACTCCTTTTATAATAAACTCAATAGGACTTATAGTGAATATGATTCTAGACCCTATATTGATTTTAGGGATAGGGCCTTTTCCTAGATTAGAGGTTGCAGGTGCTGCAATAGCTACAGTAATTGCACAGGCAAGCGTAACAGCTATATTCCTAATAAAAGCCAGGAAAAGATCAGATCTTTTCTCTGGGCTAAACTTGCTAAGTGCCCCAGATATGGACCATATCCAAAAGATTGTTAAACTAGGATTGCCCGTAGCCTTGCAAAGTGGATTTTTTACTGCAATTGCAATGGTTATAGCGAGGGTAATAGCTCAATGGGGGCCTATACCAATAGCTGTTCAAAAAGTTGGGTCACAGATTGAGGCTATATCCTGGATGACAGCTGGAGGTTTTCAGACAGCTATGAGTGCCTTTGTAGGGCAAAATTATGGTGCAAAAAAATGGAATAGGGTCTTTAAAGGATACTTTACTGGCCTTACTATAATGTCTATAATTGGAGTACTAGCTTCTCTACTTTTAATTTTTGCAGCTAGACCTCTGTTTTCCATCTTTGTACCTGGAGAAGAGGAAACCATAAGCCAGGGAGTTATATACTTAAGAATATTGGGACTATCACAGTTATTTATGTGTATAGAGTCCACTACAGCAGGTGCCTTTAATGGATTGGGTAATACTATCCCACCATCTATAGTAGGAATTCTATTTAATGGACTTAGAATACCTGCAGCACTTATACTATCATCAACTAGCCTTGGACTCAGTGGAGTGTGGTGGGCAATAAGTATATCTAGTATATTTAAAGGACTAGTTTTGGCAACCTGGTATTTTACCCTGCTTAAAAAGAATCCAAAAACCCAGGGACTAAGGATTGGGGATTTAAAGCTTATGGAATAATGGAATGTTCATTGTTGGATAGGATGGGTATAATATGAAAAAGGAGAGGTGATGATCCAATATGAAATTAACATATCTTGGACATTCTGCATTTATTGTGGAGGAAGAGAATTTTAAAGCCATAATTGACCCATTTATTTCGGGGAATTCATTATCCAATGTAGATCCTGGTCAAATAAGTGACCTTACACATGTATTTATAACACACGGCCATGGAGACCATATAGGAGATGGGATAGAGCTGGCTAGGGAAAATGATGCACTTGTTATCACCAATGCTGAGATATCAGAATATTTATCAAGTAAAGGTGTAAAGACCCATGCTATGCATATAGGTGGGAGATATACATTTGATTTTGGTAGAGTCAAACTAACTCCTGCCCTTCATGGGTCAGGGATTAGTACAGAAGATGGTATGATATATGGAGGAAATCCCTGTGGATTTGTAATTGAAATAAATAATAAAAAAATATACCATGCAGGCGATACGGGTCTAACCATGGATATGAAGCTTTTAGAATTAGAGAATATCGATGTAGCATTACTTCCAATAGGTGGTAACTTTACAATGGATATAGATGATGCTGTAATTGCAACAGAGTTTATTAAACCAAAGTTGGCAATTCCAATGCATTATGATACATTCCCACTTATAAAAGCAGATCCTAATGAATTTAGGGAAAAAAATAAGGTCTGCAATAGTCTTATATTAAAGATAGGAGAATCTTATGAATTTTAGGTATTGACTAAATTTGTGAGGGGTACACACTTATCCTATTTTTAGAAAAGGAGAATGGAAGAAAAGTAACAATAGAGAAAGTTTTATATTTGGCATAGTATCCTTATCTTTAGGCTATGTCCAAAAATTATAGAAACAAACTTGTCTCCTTTGAATACAATGTAATGACTTACTACTTTAGGTAAGTATTCAGAGGAGGTGACATTATGCCAAATGATTGTAATAGAACGGTTAATGCAGGTAATGGTTGGCAGGTGACACTTGTTGCTCCAGCAACAAATACCCCATCTACTACCTTTCAATATGAATTAACTAGAGTTGAAGGAGTTACTTCACGAGAAATGAGTAATGTAAGAATATGCTTGTGTCCGGGAATTTCAGATGACGATAGGGAAGATTTATTAGTTTCATGTTCCTATACAGTATTCTTTGATGATGAATCCAGAGTATCATGTTCTGGACCAAATGAAGGTTGTTGCTTTATTGATAATCAAATTCCAAATCCTAACTCAAATCCTGCTGCCTGTAAAGGTCTAAAATTTGACAATATTCCTTCTGGGACAGGTGGTGCTGAACAACAAAGTATATTCTTGAACTTTATTTTTACTAGACCTCTACCAATAGGTCCTGTTTCAATAGGACTTAAGGCAGGAAATATATCAGCAGTAGCTACTGAAGTTTGTGGCCCTGTCTGTGATAGTATAATTCCTCCAACAAGAGGTATTATTTTATAGAAGTATTTAAAGATGAGATAGCAAAAGCTATCTCATCTTTTTTTAACCAATATTACATTGTGGAATAGATTGTAGTAATAAATATTATATTGATTGTTAGGAGGTAAATCCATGCCAACAAGTTTGTTAATATACGTCTTATTTTCTATTTCAATTATACTTCAAATAGTAACACTATTACTAGTATCAAACAGATTAAAATCCATAGAGGAGTTAAATAACAAAACAAAGATAGTATTAAGAGAAGAAATAGCCCATAGGCTTTCTGAGATATTAATACTAAATAGTACCTCAGATTCAAAAAATCTAATCCAAGCTGCAGGGAAAACAGCATTAGCTACTGATGCCCAGGTCCCAGCCAAAGACAATTTACAAGACCTAGTCAAAGACAATCTTGAAGAAGATGTGATTTTTATGAAACAAATTAAATTAAATAGAGGATCACAAGTAATAGATATGGATGTGCAGGTAAATAATAAAAATTAATAATTTTCTTTTGTGTAACAGTTTGTACTAATCATTAATATTATAATGTAAGGCCACTAAGAAAGGAGGTCAAAATAATGTCATGTATATTAAGTGCAGGTAATGTTACACTTCCAGATGTATTTGCTCAACAACAAGTGCGTCTAGATTTAGGGGTAAGATCAGTAGAAGATGTTGTTATAGTAGGTAGAATTACAGACTGTGAAACAAATGAGCCAATTGTTGGTGCAATAGTTAAGTTGTTTGTTCCAATACCTGGGGGCTTAGACGATATATGTCACACCTTCTCAGGTTGTGATGGATTCTATATGTTAAGAGTACCAGCAGAGTTTGAAGGAGATACAGTTACCATTATGGCAACTTGTTCTAATTGTGCAGGAGAATTAGAACCATGCGAATGCCCTGAAGAAGATGATTAGAATTTTTTAAGAATATAATTGGCAGAGGGTAGG